>JACPDV010000680.1 GCA_016183835.1 Armatimonadota bacterium | reverse complement strand
GGCCAGCGCGGGCGGGAGCATCCGCTCGGCGATGGGCGGCTGGTCGATGGCCGGACAGACCAGCGCGCCGTTGCCCATCACGAGGCCCACCGGGACGCCGAGCTGCTCCACCAGGTGCCGCACCATGCGCGGCCCGCGGCCGGTAGCGAGCACCAGCTCCAGGCCCGCGGCGACGCAAGCCCGCAACGCCGTCCGGACCCGGTCGCTGATCCGGTCTTCGTCGCCGCACAGCGTGCCGTCGGCGTCGATCGCCACCAGGCGGTAGTCGCTCAACCCGCGCCCCGCACCAGCGCGGGCGACTCGCGCAAGCGCCGCACCACCCGCTCCTGCCCGATGGCCACGCACAGCTCGAACGCGCTCGGTCCCACGGCTTGACCCGATACTGCGGTGCGCAGCCCGGTGATCACCGCGCCGTGCTTCAGCTCGTGCTCGTCCGCCACGGCGCGCACCGTGGCCTCGACGGACTCCAGGTCGAAACTCGCCAGCCCCGCCAGCCGCTCCGCCAGCGCCGGCAACGCCGCGGCCAGCTTCGGCTCGCGGCCCAGATTCTTGGCCACCGCCGCCGGTTCGAACGTCACGCGGTCCGAGAAGTAGGCCGCCCCCTGCTCCACGAAGTCGCGCAGCGTCCAGAACCGCTCGCGGATCAGCTCGACCGTAGCCCGATACCACTCGGCCCGCTCCCCGGCGAAGGCGCTGTCCCACAGTCCCTCGGCCCGGAGAGCCGCCTCCACGTGCGGCAGCAGCTCGTCGAGCGGCATGTTGCGGATCCAGGTGCTGTTGATGCTCAGCGCCTTCGGATCGGTCCAGTTGCGCGGGTCGCCGGCGGTGAACATGAACTTGGCGTTGGAGCGGCCCACGCGCTCCAAGCTGAAGCGCTCGATCAGCTCCGCGCGGGTGAAGACCTCCTGCTCGTCGCCGTCGCCGGGCGACCAGCCGAGGAGCGCCAGGTAGTTGACCAACGCATCAGGCAGGAACCCGCGATCACGGTAGGTGGTGACGCTGACCACGTCGCCGTGCTTGCGCTTGCTCAGCTTCTCGCCGCCGGGCGCCATGATCAGCGGAAGGTGGGCAAAAGTGGGCACCGTTGCGTCGAGCGCCTGGTAGAGCAGGATCTGCTTGGGCGTGTTGCTCAGGTGGTCCTGCCCGCGGACCACGTGGGTCACACGCATGGCGATGTCGTCGCAGACCACGCTGAGCATGTAGAGCGGCGAGCCATCGGTGCGGAGAAGGACGAAGTCGTCGAGCTCGTGCGGGTCGATGCTCTGCTCGCCGTAGACCACGTCGGCGAACTCGACGTTGCCGTCCTCGCGCGGGACCCGGTAGCGCACCACGCTCGGCGCACCGGCGGCGTGGCGGCGCTCCTGCTCGTCGAGGGGGATCACGCAGGACGCCCCGGGCCACCAGGTCCTGGGCGGCAGCGACGTGGTCCGGCAGGTTGTGCGACTGGTAGACCAGCGGCTCGTCGGGGTCGAGCCCCAGCCAGGCCATGCCCTGGAGGATAATGTCGATGCTGGCCTGGGTCGAGCGCTCGCGGTCGGTGTCCTCGATGCGGAGGAGGAACACGCCGTCGTGCTGGCGGGCGTAGAGCCAACTGAACAGCGCGGTGCGGGCGCCGCCGATGTGGAAGTAGCCCGTGGGTGACGGGGCAAAGCGGGTGCGCACCTGGCTCACGGCGTTCTCCTGAACGAGCGGGATGGTAACACGGAAGGCGGGAACGGCCAACGGCGGGGCGGCGTTGTAGCCGGTGCCCGAGCGCGGTACAATGCGCACGATGGCGCCGGCGGAGGCCCGGAGATGGTGGACTGGGAGGCGATCCTGTCGGTGGATGCCCTGGGGCTGGACCGGACCTTGGTGGACGAGGTCCACGCCAGGGAGTTTCGCGACTGGACGGACGACCCGGCGTTGGACGTCACGGTAGTTCTGCAGCCGACGGTGGACGTGGACGGTCTGACGGGAGCTGACCTGGCACGATTGAGCCGGACGATCTACGACCGAATCTATGACGAGGCCACCGCGCTCGTACCCTACGTGGACTTCATGAGTCGTGAGGACTGGGACAAGGACGTCAACGGCGTGGACGAGGAGGAGGACATGGTCCGTGAAGCCGATTGACTCCCTCCCCGAGAGGCTGCTCGACGTCGCGGACCACCTTGCCCAGTGGGAGACGGGCCGACCTACCGAGGCCAGCCTGCGGCGCGCCGTCTCGACCGGCTACTACGGCGCCTTCCACTTGGTGCTCCGCGCCTCCTACAGGCGGCTGCTGGCCAACGCCCGGGAGCGCGCGGAGCTCGGCGCCCTCGCCGTTCGCGACCTCACCCACGAGGGCGTAAAGCGACTCGCCGACGGGGCCCGCAAGCCGCCTGGCCAGCGGCCTGAACTCGTGGCGCAGTTCATGGGCAGCGGGCGGCTCAGTCCGGACCTGGTGAGCTTCTGCGAGATGCTGGTGCACGCCCAGCGCCGTCGCGAGGACGCGGACTACGACCTCGCCACACGCTTCCGCCGCTCGTCAGTGAAGACCCTGCTCACCAGGGTCCGCAGCGCCTTCGCCGCCTGGGATCGCATCCCCCGCGCCGAGCGTGACCGGTTCGTCCTCATGCTCCTCCTCCGCGCGCGCAAACGCACTGCGTGACGAAGCTCGTCAGACTCCGCTCCCGGTCGCCCCGTCGTCCTCCAGGTACGCCCGGAGCTCCGCCGCCAGCGGCCAGTCGAGCTGCACGTGCTGTGCCCGGAGTGCGAGCCTCAGCGCCCCGGGCGGCACCTCCACCACGTCGCAGCCCGCCTCGTGGGCCAGCGCCGCCGCGGTGCCGACCGCCTGGCCGAGCTGCATCATCGTCCGCGACAGCCGGCAGCTCGACGCCGCCAGCGCGGTGAAGCCGGCCCCGCGGCAGGCGGCCAGGAGATTGCGCCAGCCCACCGGGACCAGGCTGCGGAACGGCACGCCGTAGGGCCCAGCCAGCTCGCCGCTCACCGCGTCGGCGCCGTGGGTGTCGAGCGAGTGGTCGGCCAGCGCGGTCACGTCCGGGTGCCCTTGCCCCGCCAGCCCGGCGCGGAGGTCCTGCTCGCGGAGCACGTACTCCGCCACCACCCGGTGGCCCGAACGGACGCCGAGCGCCGGCGCCAGCCACGCCAGGCGGAACTGCTGCAGCTCCGCGTACTCGCGCTGGAGGTGGTGCCAGTGGGCCAGGCTCCGCCGGCGGCACTCGTGGTACGCCGCTTCGTAGCCCAGCGCCAGGAACTCCGCGCCCTCCATCGTCGGCAGGGCGTTGACGTTCAGATCGCCGCAGGGATACTGGCTGACCGACGCCACGGGGAACTCCGGGCTCCACCAGCACTCGGCGGGGATCACGCCGGGGAGCGGCTCCACGCCGGGCCGATCGGATGGCGTGACGCGGTAGACCAGGGTCACCCCGTTGACCCGCAGCCGCGGCCCGTCGGGGGCCGAGGGCTCGCCGAAGCGCGAGCGCGGCTCGTCGCCCAGCATCGTCCGGCAGCCGCACGCCCGGCACAGCGCCACCTCGGCGGTGCTGTCGATCACGGTGCCCGCGGTCACCGCGCTCCCGTCGTCCAGCCGGAGCCGCTCCACCCGCCCGGCGGCGGCGTCAACCCCGGTGAAGGTGGTCTTGGTGCGCACCTCGCAGCCCGCCTCCGACAGCAGCTCGCCCACCACGCGGAGGTAGGCCGCCGGCTCGAAGGTGACGCCGTGGAGCTGCCGGCGGTAGACCTCCTCGTTGGCGATCCCGCCGGTGGCGTGGCGCTGGAGGGTGTCGAGGTAGACGCGGGAGGGGTCGATGAGCTGCTCGCCGCCGGGGTAGCGGTCGCCCCAGCAGACGTGGCGGCCGTAGGTGTAGATCCCCACCGCGCCGGGGATGGCCTTGAGCCGGCGGTAGATCTCGAACGGCAGCCCGGTGCCGCCGACGCCCGGCTCCCAGGTGTGCACGCCGGCGCGGACCGCGGTGCCACCAAGGGTCTCCGCCTGCTCGACGAGGAGCACTCGGCAGCCGAGCCGAGCCGCGGCGAGGGCGGCACCGATGCCGCCGCTGCCGCCCCCGACGACGACCACCGCGTAGCGCTGCTCGCTGCTCACAGGTCGACCGTGTCACCGTAGCCCGGCACGGTGGTGGCGAGGCCGAGCTGAGCGCGCACGGTGCCGGCGAACTCGTCCGCCACCTCGGCCTCGCCGTGGGTGATGTAGAGCTGCTCGGGCTTGCCCAGCGGGCGCAGCCAGGCGAGCAGTCCGTCGCGGTCGGCGTGGCCGCTGAGCCCCTCGATGTTGACGATCCGCGCGCGCACCGGGACCATCTCGCCCAGGATCCGGACCGGGTCCTGCCCGTCCAGGATCTGCCGGCCCAGGGTGCCTTGCGCCTGGTAGCCGACGAACAGGATGGTCGCCTCGCTGCGGCCGATGTTGTGCAGCAGGTGGTGCTTGATCCGGCCGGCGTTGCACATGCCTGAGGCGGACAGGATCAGGGCGGTGCCGCGAATGCGGTTGATGGCCTTCGAGGCGTCGGTGCTGCTGGCGTAGTGGAGCGGCTCGAAGCCGACCGGGTCCTTCCCGGCGTCGATCAGGGCGCGGGCCTCGTCGTCGTAGCACTCGCGGTGCTTGCGGAGGATCTCGGTGGCCTGGACCGCCATCGGGCTGTCGACGAAGGTGGTCACTTCGGGGATCCGTTTGGCGGCCATCAGCTCGCGGAGGTAGTAGAGCAGTGTCTGCGTGCGGCCGACGGCGAAGGAGGGGATGACCACGTTGCCGCCGCGCTCCACGGCGCTGTTGATCACATCGGCAAGGGTGTTGGAGGCGAACTCGCTGGTTTCGTGGAGGCGGTTGCCGTAGGTCGACTCGCAGAGCGCGATGTCCGCCTGGTCGAAGGGCTCGGGGTCGCGGAGGATGGGCCGCGGGCTGGCGCCCACGTCGCCGCTGAAAACAACGGTTCGGCGGCCGCCCCCGCGCTCGATGGTGAGTCTGAGGCTGGCCGAGCCGAGCAAGTGCCCGGCGTCGTTGAAGGTGGCCGTGACGCCCGGGGCGATGTGAACGGGCCGGTGGTACTCGGCGCCCTGGAGCAGCTCGAGCGCCTCTTGCGCCTCGGCGATGGTGTAGAGCGGGCGGGTCTCCGGCTTGTCGCGGCCCTCGCGGCGGTGGCGTTTGGACTTGTAGCGGGCGTCCTCTTCCTGGATGTGGGCGGAGTCGAGGAGCAGCAGGCGGGTCAGGTCCACGCCGGAGCCGGTGGTGAACACCGGCCCCCTGAACCCGGCGCGGGCGAGCAGCGGCAGCCTGCCGATGTGGTCGATGTGGGCGTGGGTGAGGAGCACCGCATCCACCGCGGCGGGATCGAAGGGAAAGGGCTCCCAGTTGCGGTCCTTGAGCCCGCGCTCCTGGTACAGCTCCGTTGGTCGATCACTCTATGGGCCGAGAACCCCGGTGTCAAGGGACCTCTGGCGCGGAGCGCGGCAGGACGAGGCGGAACTCGGAGCCCCCGCCGAGGGTGCTGTCCACCTCGATTCGCCCGCCGTGCGCCTCGGCCAGCCGCCGGGCGGAGAACAGGCCGATGCCGGTGCCGGGGATGCTGGCGGGGTCGTCGAGCACCCGGCTGAACATGCCGAACAGCCGGGCCACCTGCTCGCGCGACATGCCGATGCCCTGGTCCCGCACGCTGACTACCACCTCGCTGTCGGCCCCGGGCCCCACGTCGACCGTCACCGTGCCGCCGTTCGGGCTGTACTTCACGGCGTTGGAGACGAGGTTGTTGAGCACGCGGAGGACAAGGTCGTGGTCCACCTCGAGCGACCCCACGGGGCGGGCCACGAGGTCGAACTCGTGCCGGTCGGTGGCGGCGCGGTGCATGTCGATCACCTGCCGCACCAGCGTGACCAGGTCGGTGGGCTCGCGCCGGAGGTGGAGCGGGCGGGAGGGATCGGTGTCGAGGATGTCCTCGATCATGCTGGTCAGCCGGTCACACTGCGCGGCCATGGTGGCGAGGAACTCCTCGTGCAGCTCGGCCCCGAGCTCGTGCTCGGCGTCGCCCAGGAGCGTCAACGCCTGACCCTTGATGATGGTCACCGGGACCTTCAGGTCGTGCACCACGGTGCGCATGAGCTGTTGTTTGGTGTCGTCCAGCTCGGCCATCCGGCGGCGCTGCTCGTGGGCCTCGCGGGCCGCTGCGGCGGCGCGGTCGCGTTCGTCGTGGACCCGCCGGATGAGCGCCGCGGGATAGCCCACCAGCAGCACGGCGAGCGGCTCGGCCAGGGGCAGCACCAGCCAGTGCGCGAACGCGATCTCCGCGGCCGCCAGCCACCCGGCGCCGCCGGCGATCACCGCCGCCAGCCCGACCGCGGTCGGCAGCCCGTAGCCCGCGAGCACCGCGCCCAGGGCGAAGAGGAACGTCAGCAAGAACGCCGCGAACCGGCTCCACTCGACCAGCACGTGGTGGTCGAGCTGCGTGTGGATGGCGTTGGCGAGCAGCTCCGTGTCGCTCATGTACTCGGGCGGCAGGTCGATCAGCTCCGGCCGCGTGCTGTGCGAGAGCGGGGTGTTGAAGGCGCTGTTCGCCAGGTTGGTGGTGCCCAGGATGACCACCTTGCCGGTGAGCGGGGCACGGTCCAGGAGCACGTCCTCGGGCGCGATGGTGGCGAAGCCGTGACCCGGCGGGCCGTCGCAGAAGAGCAGCACGCCGCGCCGCGCCCGCGGGTGGCCGGTGGGCGTCTTGAGCGGCCGGGTCGCCACGCTGTCGGGCGGCAGGCCGCGCGCCACGGCGCAGGCCACGATGGGCAGCGCCAGCTCGTGGGCGAAGGCCGCGCGTTCGGCGAAGGCCGCGCCGGTCTCGTCGGCGATGGACTGGGTGAAGCGGCGGACCACCCCGTCGCGGTCGGGCATCCAATGCACGAAGCCGTGCCCGGCGGCGGCGTTGCGGGCGTTGAGGCCGAGCGGCAGGGCGAGGTTGTAGTGCCCCGGCCGGGGCGAGGTGAGGTCGGCGCGGAGCACCACGACGCCGCAACGGCGCATGGCTTCCGCCAGGCCCGGGTCCGCGGCGCGTTGCCCGCGGAGGGGCACGTTGATCACCACCACTGCCGGGTCCTGCCGGTCCAGGGCGTGGATCAGCGCGGCCAGCCGGTCGCGCGCTCCCGGCTGGTCCGCGCGCCAGGCCTCGATCTCCGCCGTCGGCACGTCGACGATCACCACCTGCTGGCCGCCCTGTTGCCCGGCGGCGGCACGGGCAGCGTCCCTGGCACGCATGCGGCGGTCGAGCACGAGCGGCGCGAAGCCGCTGAACACCACCTCGGAGACGAGCAGCACGGCTAGGGTGCAGGCCAGGGCGAGCACGACGCGGCGCGCCGGCCGCGCCGCAGGCGCGAGCCAGCGCGAGCGAGATGGGTCGGCGCTACTCCAGGGATCGGACATGCGACCGGGAGTCTACCCTCCGCCGCCCCACGGGTCAAACGTCTGCCGCCGTTCGCCGCGCCTCATCCGCCCGTCGGCGTGGCAGGAGCGCCGGCGCGCGAGGCGAAGCGATCCGGCGGAGATGTCCATGCCCCGCCGGCTTTGGCCCGCCCTCCTGCTGGTGACCGCGGCAGCCGCCAACAACAACGACTATCACCTCGCGACCCGCTACGACTGGGCGGCCACGCGCGGGTTCTATCTCCAGTTCGAGAACCGGCTGGAGGGCGATGCCGTGTGCACCCCGGCGACCCTGAAGCTGATCCTCGGCGTCGCCGACGGCGGTCAGTGGCAGTTCGTGGTGAGCCAGGCCGACTGGGAGCTGGAGCGCGACTACGCGGCCAAGGCCACCCTTGGCCCGCGCGGCGCCGAGCTGTGGCTGGACGGCAAGAGCCTCGGCAAGCTGGCGCTGGCCTGCCGCCACTACGACGGTGACATCGACTGCGGGCAGAGTCCCGGCTGGGCCAACGGGGTCACCGACTACCTGGTGCAGCAGCAGCAGCTCGTCCTCAGCGCCGACGATCGGCGGCTGGTGGTCGACATCGCCTCCCGCGAGAAGCGACCGCCCGCGCTCACCCTCTTCGAGCCGAACCAGGGGCAGCGCATCGCCTGGCCCGGCGGCAACGACCGGGAGCTGACCCTCGAGACCACCTTCCGCCTCAGCAGGCGGCCCGACCTGCACGCCCTGGCGCCGTTCGTCGACCGTTACGGGCAGAGCATCCACGCCGACTGGCCCGGCAAGATCCACAGCGATCAGGAGCTGCGCGACGACATCGCCGCCGAGGACAAGCTGCTCGCCGAGCTGCCCCCGTCGCCCGACTTCGACCGCTACGGCGGCTGGCTGCAAGCCGGCTGGACCGACACCAAGACCGGCTTCTGCCACCTCGCCCGGCGCGGCGGCAAGTGGTGGCTGATCAGCCCGGAGGGCAACCCCTGCTTCTTCACCGGCGTCAGCGGCCCGCCGGAGTCGACCTGGGAGCGGACCCCGGTCTCCGGGCGCGAGTACCTCTTCGCCTGGCTCCCGCCGCGCGAGGGCGCCTGGGCCGCCTGCTGGGCGAAGAACGACTGGGGCGTGCAGGACGGCACGGAGTCCGTCTGCCTCCACACCGCCAACCTGATCCGCAAGTACGGGCCAACGGACTGGGACCAGAAGGCCACCGAGCGCGCTTTTCGTCGGCTTTCCGCCTTCGGCCTCTCCGGCGCGGGCAAGTGGGGCGCGCCGGCCGGCCTTGTCGAGACGCCGGTGCTCGGGCTCGGCGACGCCCCGCGGCTGGCCCGCCACGTCGACATCTTCGACCCCGCCGTGCAGGCGAAGGTGAAGGCGCTCCTGGCCGAGCGCATCGGCACGCGGACCAAGGACCCCTACGTGCTCGGCTGGTCCATCGGCAACGAGTACGACGAGATCGTCACCAAGCAGGAGATCCGCGACATCCTCAAACGAGCCGACTCGCCGCCCAGCAAGCGGGCGTTGCTCGATCAGGCGGTGGATGGCCTGCACCGCGGCGACCTGGCCGAGCTGGCGACGGCCTGGAAGCTGTCGGCGCCGACCCGCGAGGAGCTGTACCGGCTTGCCGCCGTCGCGACGGAGGGGGACCTCGAGCAGCTCAGAGTGTGGTACGAGCGGCGCTACTACGAGTTCCTCTACCGCAGCGTGAAGGAGCTCGACCCGAACCATCTCTACCTTGGCTGCTGGACCGTGCCGGGCTGGTGGGAGAACGAGGCCGATTGGTTCGCCATCGCGCCCTACTGCGACGCGATCGGCTACGACCGCTACGACCCGCAGTTCGCCGACGCGAAGCTTCAGGACCTCTTCCGCCGCGCCGACAAGCCGGTCCTCTGCGGCGAGTTCTCGTACCCGCCCACCTACGGCGGCGAGCGCGGGTTCGGGCGTTACCCCACCTACTCCGCCGACGACGCCGATGCGGCGCGGCTCTACGAGCGGTGGGTGCGCGACGCCGCGGCGAACGCCTACTGCGTGGGGGTGCAGTGGTTCATGTACCGCGATCAGGATCTCACCGGCCGCGGGCCGGGGCGCGGCGACCAGCTCGTCTTCGGCGAGCACTACGCGTTCGGGCTGATCACGGTCACCGACCGGGTGAAGTGGGACCTGCTGCGCGGGATGCGGGCCACCAACCTGGCGGCGGCCGGCTGGCGGAACGCCGCGCCGTAGGACCGGGTGGAACCGTCGCGGGCGCGACGGAGTTGTAGACGAGGACGGCCGCCGCCCGCGCGCCGCCCGAAGGGAGCAGAACCATGCAGAGGCTGAAGCACGTGGCCCTGACCCTGGCGGTCCTGGCGCTATTGCCGCTTGGCGCGGCCGATTCCGGCCCGGCGATCGGCAAGGTCGCGCCCAACTTCACGCTCAAGGACCTGAGCGACGCCGCGGTCACGCTGAGCGCCCTGAAGGGCAAGGTGGTGTTCCTCGACTTCTGGGCCACCTGGTGCCCGCCCTGCCGTGCGGCGCTGCCGCACACCCAGGAGATCTCCAAGCGGCAGGAAGCCCGCAAGGGCAAGCTGGTGGTGCTCGCGCTCGACCAGGCCGAGTCCAAGGACACGGTGCGGAACTTCATGCACCGCAACGGCTACACGTTCCGCTGCCTGCTCGACAAGGACGGGGCGGTGGGCGGCAAGTACAACGTCCACGGCATCCCGCTCTTCGCGGTGATCGACAAGCACGGCGTGGTCAAGGCGGTGGAGGTGGGCTACGACGAGGAGACCACCCCGGGGCGGATCGACCGGGCCATCAACGCGGCGCTGGCCGCCCGGTAGCCCGCGGCTACTCCGGAGTGCCGCGCCACACGCCGCCGCCGAACGTGGTGACGTAGAGCCGCCCGTCCGCGCCGAACGTGATCCGCTGCGTCACCAGGAAGGGGATGCCCTCCAGCCGGCTCCACGTCGCCCCGGCGTCCTGGCTGATGAAGATCCCGTTGTCGTTGGTGGTGTCGTAGACCACGCTCGGATCGCGGGGATCGAGCGTCGGCGCGAACGCCGATTCCGGGCGCAGGTTCGTCCAGTGCGCGCCGCCGTCCGTGGTCTTCCAGAGCCCGCCGCCGACCTTCCCGGCCGGCGCGTTGAGGCAGGCCACGTAGACCGTCCGCGCGTCGCGCGGGTCGATGGCGAACTCCATCGGGTGCCACAGCTCCTGCCCCGTGTTGTAGCGCCGCCAGTGCTCGCCGTCGTCGCTGACGAACAGCCCGCCGGCGTGGATCTCGTGCGAGTTGGGGTTGTACTTCATCGTCACCAGGGCGTAGAACCGGCCGTCCTGCGCCCGCCGAACGCGCACCACGTTGGGGTTGGCCTCCAGCTCCAGCCCATCGTTGACCTTCACCCACGTGCCGCCGCCGTCCAGGCTGCGGAAGATGCCGCGCCCCATGATCGCCACCCACAGGTGCCGGGCATCCTGAGGTGAGTCGGGGTCGAGCCAGATGTCCGTGGCGGCGCCGCCCTCGCCCACCTTGCGCCAGGTCTTGCCGGCGTCGTCGCTGCGCACCACGCCGCCGGTGAAGCGCGTGGCGTCGGTGGTCACCGAGCCCCAGTACGGGATGTCGTGGTTGTTGCTGGCCGCCGCCCAGATCCGGCCGGGGACCGCCGGGTCGATGGCCAGCGCGTAGAAGGTGTTCAGCCACGGGCTGCCCTCCACCGCCAGACGCCAGCTCTCCCCGCCGTCCTCGCTGCGAAAGAAGCCCATGTCGGTGTAGCAGATGTAGTGCCGCCGCGCGTCGTGCGGGTCGATGTCGTAGTTCCAGGTGCTCGTGACGTTCATCCCGCCGTTGGCCACCCGGTCGCCGGCGACTGGCGGAGCGTGCCCGGCGAACCACGTCCGCCCGCCGTCGGTGGTCACCTGCGTCCCCGATTCGGTCCGCAGGACCACGTTTGGGTCGCCGTCGCTGCAGACCAGGCCGAGCGCCGCGCCGTAGCCCCAGCTCCACACCCGCCAGGCGAGGAGGTAGTCGGACGAACCGTTGAAGCCCTGCATCCGCGGGTCGCCGTAGAGCATCGGCGTCCACGTCTCGCCGCCGTCGGCGGTGCGGTAGATAGTCGTGTGGCCCGGCGTCAAGACGCGTGTGCCCTGGCACGAGACGTAGGCCACCCGCGGCTCCGCGTCGCTCCCGGCGGGGAACTCGTAGAGCGGCAGGTCGCGCGACCACTCGTCTTCCTTGCCCACGTGGGTGTTGAGCCCGGTGACGCAGGGCTCCCAGTGCTCCCCGCCGTCGAGGCTGCGGTACACCCCGCCCGCATACCGCCCGCCGTCGTCGCGCGGGCGAAGCGTGGCGTAGAGGAGGCAGCGCTCGGTGTTGGACGCGCCGGTGAAGCCGGTCAGGGCGTTGCCGTCCTGATCCAGCCCTGCGGTGGCGCGGCGCCACGTGGCGCCGCCGTCCTGGCTGCCGAGGACGCCCTTGTCGCACCCGGCGATCACGATCCCCTTGGCGCGGTTGTCGTAGGCCAGGTTGAGCACCCCGCCCGCGCCGGCCGGAAGGGCCCCCGCGGGTGACCAGGTCGCGCCGTCGTCGCGGGTGGCGAAGAGGCGCACCTGCCCGGCGTCTCCGAAGTTGTTGAAGGCGGCCAGCCCGGCGCCCGGCTCAGCGCGGGAGAAGCGCAGCGCGTGCGGCCCGGCGCTGCCGCTCCATTGGTTGCGCTGGTCCCACGGCCCGGCCAGCCGGTGCCAGGTGAGCCCGGCGTCGTCGCTCCGCAGGAACGCGCTCACCGTGCCGCAGAAGACAACCTTCGGGTCCGCGACCGAGAAGCCCCAGGCGCGGTGGCGATAGCCGTTGACCGACCGGATCTGCAGGCCCGGCAGCATGGTCCACGAGTGCCCGCCGTCGGTGCTGCGGTAGACGCCGCTCATGTCGCAGCCGGCGAACATCAGCTTGGGGTCGTGGGGCGAGATGGCCGGGGCGATGGTGCCGCCGCCGCCGCCCGGCCCGATCGGCTCCCAGCGGTAGCGGGTGGGCACCGCGGCGCAGGCGGGGAGGCCCGCGAGGAACAGCACGAGCCCGAGCGCACGCGCGTGCAACCCGACCTCCGTCGCTCGCCGGCCGCGCTCGGGCGGGCTCCGATCCCCGGCGGCTAAGCCTCTCCGCGCCGTTTGGGATCGAACAGCGCGCTCACCGAGCGGCCGTCGTGGATCCGTTGGATGGCCTCGCCCAGCAGCGAGGCAACACTCAGAACGCGCAGCTTGGGCGTGTGCTTCTCGGGTGCCACGGGCACCGTGTCGGTCACCACCAGCTCGCTCACCTCGGGCCGGGTGAGCCGCTCCACCGCGTTGCCGGTGAGCAGCGCGTGGGTCACGGCGATGCGGATGTCGGGCTCGGCGCCGGCTTGGAGCATCGCGTCGATGCCGGCCACCAGCGTCCCGCCGGTGGAGACGATGTCCTCGAAGACGATGGGCCGCAGCCCGTGCAGTTCGCCGGCGATGTGGGTCACCTCGGCCTGCTGCTGTACAGGCCGATGCTTGTGGATCACGGCCATCGGCAGTCCCAGCTCGGCGGCCAGCTTCTCCGCGGCCTTCGCCCGACCGGTGTCGGGCGCCACCACGATGCTCCGCTCCAGGCCGGACTGACGGAAATACTCGGCCACCATGGAGAGGGCGGTGAGGTGGTCGATGGGGATGTCGAAGAACCCCTGGATGGCCCCGGCGTGGAGGTCCATCGTGATCACCCGGTGGCAGCCCGCCGCCTCGATCATGTCCGCGACCAGCCGGGCGGTGATGGGCTCGCGCGGCGCGTCCTTCTTCTCTTGCCGGGCATAGCCGTAGTACGGCACGACCGCCGTGATCCGCTCGGCGCTGGCCCGCTTGAGCGTGTCGATGATGATCAACAGCTCCATCAGGTTGTCGTTCACCGGCGGGCAGGTGGGCTGGATCACGAACACGTCCGCGCCCCGCATGTTCTCCTCGATGCTGCAGAAGATCTCGCCGTCGGTGAACTGCTTGAGGGTGCGGCGCGTCAGGGGCCGGTCGAGGTAGGCGGCGATGGCGCTCGCCAGGTCGGGATTGCCGTTGCCGGCGAGGAGCTTGTACCGATTCTGGTTGCCCGCCATCAGCCACCGCCTCCGGGATCAGAAGGGGACTTGAGGGTACCCCTCGGCACGGGGAGTGTCAAGGCGACTCGACGGTCGGTTTGTGGCGCCGCGGCAGATCCCACCACGCCGCGAAGGCCCAGCACGCGAGCGACACCGCCAGGCCGGGGTACATGGGCAGAATCCCGCCCGGATAGCCGGGCTCGCCGTCGGTGCCAACGTGCCGGTAGCCGATCACCAGCCACACCACGGCCACCGCCACCGGGAGCGTCAGGGCGGCCACCGCCATCGCCGGCGAGTACCACCGGCGCGGGCCGTACGACAGCATCAACGGCAGCAGCAATCCAGGCACGAACAGCGATCCGGAGATCCACCAGCGGTCCACGACCGAGCGGATCTGCCACGCCATCACCACGGCGATGACCGAGATCAGCACCAGACCGAACGCCGTCCAGAACGCCACCCCCTTGTTTTCGTCGCCGCCGCGCAGCCGCCACACGAAATCGCGTGCGAAGGTCACCCCGCTGAGGAAGGTGTAGCTCACCACCGTGCTCATCACCGTGGCCAGCATGCCGACGTAGAAGAAGCCCTTCCAGAACGGCCCGAGGACCTGGTCGGCGAGCAGCGGGTAGGCCATCTGCGCCGCGGTGTAGTCGAGCTCCGGGCGCGCCAAGAAGGCGTACAGGCCGGCCGTCACCGTCAAGCTGTCGAACAGCATCCAAAAGAGGATGCTGATCAGCATCCCGCGCCGCGCCACTCGCGGCTCGTGCGCCGCGTAGCAGCGCTGGTGGAAGCCCGGGTCGATCAGGGTCAGCATGGCGACGAAGAACCAGGCCAGGAGATACCCGCCGGACTTGCCGCCGCTGAGGCTGAGGTGGGTCGCGTCGAGGTGCGCGACCAGCCAGCGCGGCCCGCCGAAGTGGGCCATGCAGACCGGCACGATCATCAGGAACCCGCCGAACATGAGGAGGAACTGGGCCACGTTGACCCGCACGTCGGCGCGAAACCCGCCGCTGTAGACGTACGCCGTGGAGAGCAGCACGCCCACGATCAGGGCGGTCAGCGGCGGGAGGCGGTAGATGAGCTGGAGCAGCGTGCCGAGCATCAGCACATACGGCGCGGGGTTGGTCAGGAGGTAGGCGTAGACGGCGGCGACCAGCCCGGCGCCGCGGCCGTAGGAGGCGGCGATCTTGTCGGGGATGGTGATCAGCCCGGCGGTGCGGATCCGCGGCGCCAGCCAGAGGGCGAACAGCGCGGCGAAGACGTAGTAGGGGAAGGCGAACAGCGTCAGCATCGAGAGGCCGTACTGGTGTGCCCACTGCCCGACGCCGAGGATGCCGCCATACCAGGTGGCGACGAGGGTGGCGACGAAGGCGGGCACGGTGAGGCTGCGGCCGGCCAGGAACCAGCCGGTGCTGGTGCGCTCGAGGCGCAGGTAGAGCAGCCCCACCGCGAACAGCGCCACGAAGTAGACCGCGATCACGGCGTGATCGGCGGCGGTGAACGCGACCCGCGGCAGATCCATGGCGTCTCCGCCCCTTTTATCCTACGGCACGACGCTGGGATCCACCGTGATCCCCATCGTCGTGATGGCGTCATCCACCATCGAGGTGGTCTTGTACCACTTGGCGTGGCCGTCGGCGAAGAGCAGGTTGTCGCCGTCGTTGTGCCGGCCCTGGAAGACCTCGCGGTGGAGCGCCTCGAACCAGTCGGGGCTGTCGAGCGTGTCGAACATGCCGCCGTAGCCCACCGCGAGCCAGTCGGCGTTGTCGTCGCCGAAGACCAGGAACTGCGCGGGGGCCTTGACCTCGCCCAGCTTGAGCTTGTTGAAGTAGCCCCAGGCGGGGATGTCGATGCCGGCGAAGCGGTTCCAGGCGTAGCTCTGCAGCAGCGGCCGGCAACCGGGGAAGTCGACGTACGGCGGGCGGCTGTCCGAGGGGCAAGCGTAGAGCTGGACGTTCTTGATGTACGGCTGGATCCGGTTGGGCCAGGTCAGCGGGATCTGGGCGGCGGAGCCGTTGCCCGAGGTGACGTCCTGGTACGAGAT
>JACPDV010000135.1 GCA_016183835.1 Armatimonadota bacterium | reverse complement strand
CGATGTTCTTCAGGTTGTGCGCGCGGGCGCCCCTGACCACGATGGAGTCGAGCGCGGCCGGCGTCATGGTGATCGAGGATCCGGCGGAGCGCTGGCACCGGCTGCAGCTCGCCTTCAGCCAGCGCACCGACGCGGTGTGGACGGGCGACGACCTGATGGCGCTCCTCGGCCTGCTGCGGAGTCTGGACGAGAAGGTCGCCGCGCCGGACTGGCGAAACCAAGAGTTTGTGGCCGTCGGGGTGGAGGGCGTCCGGCGGTGGTGGGCGCGGGTCCGCACCTCCCGGCCCGACGGGCTGCGGCTCCTGGTGCGGACGCGCGGCGGCGCCTTCGGGCGGCAGTTCCTGGTGGCGCGCGCGGGCCTCCGGGCCTGGCACGATCTCGAGCCGCCCATCGAGCGCAGCGGCCCCCGGGTCACGCTCAAGCGGCGCGGGCCCGAAGACGAGATCTGGTTCGAGCTGGCACGGCCGGAGGAGTTCCGGGCGCCCGGTTTCCGCCGGCTGCTCGAGGACCTGCTGCGCGGGTTTGCGGAGAACGGCAGATGAAGACGGCGTGGTTACTGGCGCTCGCTCTGCTCGCCGGCGCCCTGGCGCCCGCCGGGGCGGTCGAGCTGCGCTACCGCTTCAAGCCGGGCGAGAAGCACCACTATCGCGACATGCTCGCGCTCGCCTTCGACTCGCACGTCCCGGGCGTGCCGCGCGAGCAGTACCGCGTGCGCAGCAACAGCGTGTTCGAGACCGTCGTCAAGAAGCTCGACGGCGAGGTGGCCACCGTCGAAGTGGCCACCACCGAGAACAGCACCGAGCGCATCTCCGCCGACGGCGAGACCGAGAAGACGGAGAACAAGGGGCATCCCGAGCGGGTGCGCATCGAGGCTACCGGCAGGATCGTCGAGCGCCATAACTTGGGCAAGGACAAGGATGACGACACGGGCGGCGGCTTCACCTCGACGATCGACGAGTTCGCCGTGGTGCAGCAGGTGCTGGACGGGTTGAGCTTCCCCGCCGAGGATGTCGAGCCGGGCCACGAGTGGACCGGCAAGGTGGAGGTCAACCTGGCGCCCGAGAGCGTTAAGGCCAAGACGCTGGTGACGGTGGAGCCGCAGAGCACGTTCAAACGGGTGGTGATCGTGCGCGGCGAGGAGTGCGCCGAGATCGTGACCGACTTCGTGGTGCCGCTCAAGACCCCGAAGCTTGCCGGCGGCAAGGACATCCGCCTCGAGATCGAGGGCGACATCCACGCCCACCTGGTGGTCTACCTGGGGCTGAAGAGCGGGCGCTCCATCTGCGAGATGGCGACGCTCGGCGCGGTGGCGAAGGTCACCATGACCCCGCCGGGCGGGCAGGAGAAGATGACCATCCACGGGCGGCTGAAGGTCAACCTGAAGACGGTGCTCGAAGAGTGAAGCGCCTCCTCCCGGTGCTGTGCGGAGTGCTCGCCCTGGCCGGGCCGCGCGCCGACGACCCGGCGGTCACCCTCCGGCTGAAGCTCGCCAAGGGTGAGAAGACCATCTGGTCCGAGCGGCTGACCGGCCACGGCGAGCTGGTGCGGCAGGCCGGCGGGCAGCGGCAGACCCTCCCGGTGGAGGTCCGCTCCGAGGCCGAGAGGCGCTGGAGCGTGGACGAGCAGCGCGCCGACGGCTGGCGGCTCACCGCGCGCTGTGCCCGCGCCGAGGCGAGCCTGAGGCTGGCGGACGACGAATTCCGCGATGCGCGGCCGCAGCGGAGTTTCGCGCTGCACGTCGGCGAGCACGGCGCCATCCTCGCGGCCGAAGTGATCGAGGAGCCGACGGCCAGGCCATCGGCCGAGGCCGGGCTGCCGCTCGACCTGGACCTGGGCGAGCTGTTCTGCATGACCGAGCTGGGGCTGCTCCCGGCGGGCGAGGTGAAGGTCGACGAGCCGTGGGGCTGGCCGGAGGTCAAGCCCGGCGACCCGGGCGACGCCGGGAAGCGCGTCGCCACCCTTGTCACCGCGCTGCACGCGCCCGTGCCCGAGCGCGCCACGCCGGCGCCGGGGGTGATCGCCGAGGGCGAGCTGAGCGGGCGGTTCACGATCCGTTTCGCCGTGGAGGCCGGGCGGGTAAACACCGTGACGGGCCCGCTGGACCTGACGCTGCGCTTCCGCCAAGGACACCGTGGCGCGGTGCTGGCGAGCCTGACCCTGCACCTGACGGTGCAGGCGGAGCGCCTGGAAGTGGCCCCGGGGGGCTAGGAGATCACGATGCGACGAGCTGTGACGATGCTGCTGCTGCTGGCGGCGGTGCCGCTGGGTGCCGGTGCGGTGGTGCTGCGCTACCGGTACCGGGTGGGCGACGAGCAGAAGTTCCGCGAGGACCTGACCGCCTCGGGCGGGCTGGCGATCGCCAGCGAGCTGGGAGACCAGACCATCCCGGTGGCGCTCACCGCCGTCGAAACCCGCAGCCTCAAGGTGCTGTCACAGGCGGCGCCGGACGAGTTTTGGCTGGAGAGCCGCAGCTTGTCGGGCGAGGCGAGCATCTCCGTGCAAGGCGACACGCAGAGGCAGCAGACGCCGGGGACGAACCTGAAGCTGCGCGCCAACAGCCGCGGCGAGATCCTGGAGATGAAGGAGGGCGCGGAGACCCAGCGGGGGGACATGGGGCTGGACCTCAAGCTCGACTCGATCCTCAAGCTCTCGCGCCTGACGGGTTTCCCGGCGGACGACCTGGCGGTGGGCGCCACCTGGAGCCGGGAAATCCCGGTGCAGGGCAAGGACGGCAAGACCTACACCGCCAGGGTGACGAGCAAGCTGGACAGCTCGGACGGCGTCACGGCGGTGGTCAGCTCGCGCTACCAGGTGCCGATCCCGCCCACCGAGGGCACGCTGAACATGATGGGCATGGAGATCCCGGTGAAGGTCGAGGGCTGGAGCACGGGCGACGTGACCGAGCGCTGGGACCTCGGTCGGGGGCGCTCGCTGGGCTCCAAGGGCAAGGGCAAGGTTGAGGTCAAGCTGTACCTGATGGGCAGCACGGAGCCGGCGCAGGGCAAGTTCGACATCGAGCAGACGACGACGCCGGTGACCGGTCAGGGCTGAGGCGCGACGGCTGAGGAAGGCGGACGGGATGACCGCGAGGTGGTGGCGGATCGGCTGGCTGGGGCTTGCCGTGTGGGCCGTGCGGCCCGGCGCGGCGGAAACCCCCATCCTGCACCTGAGCGACGTGAAGCCGGGCATGAAGGGCTACGGCCTGACGGTCTTCCAGGGCACGAAGATCGAGAAGTTCGACGTCACGGTGCTGGGCGTGCTCCACGCCTTCGACTTCGCGATGGACATGATCCTGATCCGCGTCGAGAACGGGCCGTGCGTGACCAAGGGGTGGGGCATCCTGGCCGGGATGAGCGGCAGCCCCATCTACATCGACGGCAAGCTGATGGGCGCTCTGGCCTATGGCTGGGAGTTCCAGAAAGAGGCCGTGGCGGGGATCACCCCCATCGAGCAGATGCTGGCGCAGTACGACCCGAAGGACCCGCGCGTGCAGACCGCGGAGCTGCACGGCTCGCTGCGGCCCGACGGCGGGGTGATGCAGGTGGCCGACCAGGTCGTGCACGAGGTCCGCGTGCTGCCGACCCACGCCGCCGCCCGGCAGTTGGGCGCCGTCCCGCGCGACGTGGGGATCCTCACCCCGGTGGCCACACCGCTGTTTGTCAGCGGGCTCGGCGTGGGCGGCATGAAGTGGCTCGACGGGTTCCTCGCGCCCTACAACATCGTGCCCCTCCAGGGCGGCGCGGCGCAGGTGCCCGAGGACACCCCGGCCGAGCTGGTGCCCGGCGCCGCGGTGGCGGTGACCATCGGCTCCGGCGACATCGACCTGACCGCCATCGGCACCGTGACCTATGTCGACGGCGACACCGTCCTCGCCTTCGGGCATCCCTTCTTCGGCTTCGGCGCCGTGGACATCCCGATGGCCACGGCCTCCATGGGCCGATCAGGGCCGTGGGGCACATCGTCCAGGACCGCCCCACCTGTGTCGGCGGCAAGATCGGGCCCGGCGCCGACACCATGCCCGTCAGCTACCACCTCCGGGAGAAGAGCCGCGGCACCGACCGCACCTTCCACATCGACCTGATCCGCCAGCCCAGCCTGAGCGAGATGTTCACGGCGATGATGATGCAGCGCGCCACGCAGAACGTGGCCGGGCAGTCGTTCGACGGGGTCACCACCACCCACCTCGAGATCGAGGCGCAGACCAAGGACTCGGATAAGCCCGTGCGCATCGTCCGGCACAACGCCTTCGACAGCCGCGCCGCCTCGGGGATGGGCGTCAATCCGCTCTACGACCTGTTCATGACCCTCAGCCAGATTCGCAGGAACCCCTTCGGCGAGGCCAAGGTCCTCAGCGTCAAGGTCGACCTGGAGTTCGAGGCCGAGCGCCGCTTCGCCAACATCGACCGGGTGCAGGCCGGCCAGTTCACCGCGCGGCGCGGCGACACGGTCAACGTCACGCTCTACTTGAAGCCCTACGGCGGCGAATCGCGGCCGCTCCTTGCGCCCGCGGATCAACCCCGGGCCTGCGCCGCGCGATGTGCCGAGCCTGGTGCAGAACCTCAACAACTCCGTGCCCAACGACTGCGTGCTGGTCGAGATGCTGCTGCCCTCGAGCGGCGTGGAGATCGGCGGGCGGCAGCTCCGCGACATCCCGCAGCCGGTGGCCGAGGCGCTCTTCACCAGCAGTGCCAACGGGCTGCGCATGATCCGCGACGTGGCGGAGCGCATCATCCCCACCGACGAGGTGATCGCCGGGGTCGGCGCGGTGATGGTGGAGGTGGTGGGCGAGGAAGGCAAGAAGCAGGAGGGCGGACCGTCGTTTGAGGGACTCGACATGCCGGGCGGCGGCCCGGGCGGGCCGATGGACGGGTCGATGATGGAAGAGGCTGCCATCCGGCAGGAGGCCCTGCAGCTCTTCGGCGCCGGGCCGTCGGCCGACCTGGCCTGGCTCGCGCGGCCGCGGCCCGCCGCGCGCGACCCGCTCGCCGCGGCGTTGGCGGCGCTCCCGCGGCCGGCGGCGGCTGCGCCAAC
>JACPDV010000679.1 GCA_016183835.1 Armatimonadota bacterium | reverse complement strand
CCGCCGCGGCGAAGACGGCCCCGCCCTTGCGGTATTCCGCCTCGGACACCAGCACCAGCTCGGCCATGTCTCGCTCCGCGGCAGCGCGGAAGTGATGAATGATGAGTGATGAGTGATGAGTCCCGGAAAGGAGGCCGAGGCGGAGCTCCGGATGCGCTCCGGGACTCATCACTCATCACTCATCGCTCCTCACTTCCGCCCAGCACCCTCCGGCAGCCCTCGACCAGGAACGCCGTGTCCAGCCCACAGCCGATGAACCGGAAGCCGCGCGCCGCCGCGTCCGCCACCGCCTCGGCCGACGTAGCGACGACGTGGATCCCCGCCGGGACGTTGTGCTTCAGGCAGCCGTCAAGGATGGTCTGCACCGCCGCCTTCACCTCCGGATGCTGCAGCTCGCCCGGCCGGCCGAGGCTGCAGCTCAGGTCGTAGGGGCCGATCAGCGTGGCGTCGATCCCCGGCGTGGTGAGGATGGCGTCCAGGTTGCGCACGGCGTCGGCGTGCTCGATCATCACCACCACGATCACCTTGTCGTTGTGCTGATCGAAGTAGGGCCGGAAGTTGCGCCCGAAGTCCGATGCCCGGCTGAACGAGGCGCCGCGGATCCCCGCTGGCGGGAACTTCGCGCTGGCCACCGCCAGCTCCGCCAGCTCGCGATCGTTGACCATCGGCACGATGATCCCGTCGGCCCCGGCGTCGGGCACGCGCTTGGCCTGCACCGGGTCACAGGCCTGCAGCCGGGCGAGCAGGTCGCAGCCCGAGGGCTTCACGGCCCGGGCCATGTGCTCGAACGTCTGGTAGTCGATGGGCGTGTGCTCGAGGTCGATGCAGATCCAGTCGAACCCCTCGCCCGCGAACAACTCGGCCACCGTGGGGTGACCCACCATCACCCACCCGCCCCGTGCCACCTCGCCCGCGGCGAGCTTGCGTTTGGTCTCTCCCATGACGGCTCCACACCGCACCGGCCGTTCGCCCTCCGCGTCCGCCGCCCTCCCTGGCCCACGAGGAGGTCACCGGGGCCGGCGCGGCGAAGCACCCGGCGGCGGAAGCTGGAGGACACGCTCATGCCGCCCTGTCTCCTCGCCCTCTGCGTGATGGCCGCCGATCCGGGGCTGCTGGCCTGGTACCCGTGCGACGAGGCCACCGGCACGGTGCTTCACGACCACAGCGGCAACGGGCGCGACCTGACGCTTCACGGCGGCAGGTTCGTGCCCTACGGCGACGGCTACGCCCTCTCGCTCAACGGCCGCGGCGACCACCTCACCCAGTCCGCCGGCGCGCCGTTCGAGCCGGCGGGGGCCGTGAGCGTGGAGGCCTGGGTGCAGCCGCAGGGCGCCGCCAAAGGCGAGCCGGGGGTCGTCGGCCGCAGCTACACCAGCTTCGTCCTCACCTGGTACACCGACGGCAAGTGCTGGTGGTACGTCGGCGGCGGCGGCAGCCACGTCTCGGCCGCCCTCACCACCGGCGTGTGGCACCACGTGGTGGGCACCTTCGACGGCAAGCTGCTCAAGCTCTTCGTCGATGGCCGCGAGGCCGCCTCCGGGCCGTGCGCCGTGGACAAGGTGCCGCCCGGCGAGGGCTTCTTCTTGGGCACCAGCACCGGCGAGGTGCAGTTCACCCAGCAGGCCACCTTCGAGGGTCTTCTCGACGAGATCCGCATCTACGACCGCGCGCTGGCGGCCGACGAGATCGCCAAGCGCTTCCGCGCCACCCACCTGACCGGCGAGATCGCCGCCGCCACACAGCTCGCCGTGTACGACCACTGCGTCACCGCCCTGCTCGACCTGCGCGGGCTGGGCGAGCTGGCGCCGGAGACGCGGGTCCGCCTCGAGCTCCGTCGCGGCAAGCAGGTGGTCAGCGCCGCCGATCTGCCCGCCGGCTCGGCGACCGACCTCGCGGCCGATCTCCGCCTGCCCTCGCCGCAGCCCGGCGACTACGAGCTGCGCTGCTCGGCCTCGGCCGGTGGCAAGCCGGTCGGCAAGCCCGCCACGCAGCGCGTCACCTGGCCCGCCGCGCCGCCAAAGGGCCCGCTCAACAACCTCGTCACCGCGCTGCTCGACCAGGCCAAACCGCCCCAGCGGGTGGAGATCGCCGTGCCGCGCGAGGGCTGGCTCTACCTGGCGGTCACCCCGCGCGCGACCGGCGCGGCGCCCGAGCTGGCGCTCGACGGCCAACCCGCCCCGGCGCTGGCTTACCGCGGTGCGCTGGAGGTGATGCGGCAGGTGCCGGCGGGCAAGCACACGCTCACGCTCAGCGCGCCAGCGGACCGCGTGGTGGCCCGGATCGTGCCGGAGCTGGGCTTCGCGCAGTACGGCGCGCACCCGCACGTGCACGAGTACGGCAAGTACGACCAGGCGTTCCTGCTGCGCCACGTGATGCCCCACGTCAACGTCATGATCGGCCCCGGGAGCGGGGGCGAAGCGGCCGACGCCATCCGCGAGTGGCGCGGCCTCGGCCGGCTCTGGATGGCGTCGGCCATGCTCCCCGGCATCAGCGGCCCCATCACCGCCGCCGAGGCCGAGGCGCAGTGGCGCGCCCAGCCGGGCTTCGCCGACCCGCTGCTCGACGGTCAGTTCGTGGACGAGTTCGGCGGGCAGGACCAGGCGCACTACGACGCCTGGACCGAAGCGGCGGAGAAGCTCGCCGCCGACCCCGCACTGCGCGGGCGAAAGCTCTACCCCTACTGCGCGCCGATCTACGCCGGCGAGTGGCAGCAGCGCTTTTGCCGCACCGTGCTGGCTCACGGCGGCAAGTTCGCCTTCGAGCGCTACCTCGGCGAGCAGCGCACCGCCAACGACTGCATCCGCTTCATCCACAATCAGCTCGCCGACGCCGTGAACGGCTGGCGGCAGACGCTGCCCGGGGTGGAGAGCCGCCTGATCGTCACACTCGGGACGTTCTCTCAGCCGCCCGAGAGCCTCGACGTCAACCCCGACATCGACCTCAAGGTCTACCTGGACCGGCAGATGTACACCCTCGCCAACGACCCGGCCTGCCGCGGCCTGGGCGGCGTGTTGAGCTACCTCTCCAGCTACACCGACGAGGAGACCGTGCGCTGGGTCGCCAAGCTCTTCCGGCACTACGCCATCGAGGGCCGCGCCGGCCACCTCACCCGCGACCCGCTGACCCTCGGCCACCTCACCAACCCTGACTTCACCGACGGGCTGAGCGGCTGGACGGTCAAGGCCGCCGAGCCGGACAGCGTCACCGCCGACACGGTGCGCGGCCTGGGCTGGCTGGAGGGCCGCTACCCCGAGATGTTCCTGGGCCAGGCCGTGCTGCGGATGCGCCGCTCGGATAAGGCGCCGAACGTGGTCTCGCAGACCATTCGCGGTCTGCAGCCGGGGCGCTGGTACGCGCTGCGGTGCTTCTCGGCCGACGGCGGCGACATGGCCGTGCAGCAGAAGCTGGGCCTCAACGTCACCGTGGACGCAGTGGACGCGAACAGCCCCGGCTGCTTCCAGCACGTCTTCGCGAGCTGCTACAGCCACCACTTCGGGCCGTTCAACGACAAGCATCCAGCCTGGCTGAACTACCACTGGCTGGTGTTCAAGGCCGCGCACCAGACGGCCGAAGTCCGGCTGAGCGACTGGGCGGCGGGCAAGGCGGCGGGGCCGATCGGGCAAGCGATGGTGTGCAACTTCTTGGAGGTCCAGCCGTACGATCCGGCGCGGTGAGCAGTTCGGCCGCCGGCGCGGCGAACCCGCGGCGGTCTGCGCGCGTCTGAAGTCCCCGAAGGCGCACCATGACGATACCGACTGCTGCTGCTGCTGCCCGGCTTCCGCTTGTCCCGCTGTTCGGCTTGCTCGCACTGCTGTCGCTGCCCGCCCGGGCGCAGGGCGGGCCCGGCCGCATCGCGGTGGCCGGGGAGTTCCCCAGCGGCTACGTGGGCTGCCTCGCGCGCTACGGCCTGCCGCGCGACCTGCTCTCCACCGACCAGCTCGGCGACCCCGAGCGGCTGGCCACATACAACCTGGTGATCGTCGCCGGGATGCCCGGCCAGGGCGAGCGCCCGTTCCCGGGTGGTCCGGGAGGGCGAAGAGCTGGAGTCGATCCCCGGGTGCCCCCGAAGGGCGACGGTGTCGTCGCCGCCCTCCAGGCCGTTCTGGCCCGCGGCGGCTCGGTGCTGCTCGACTACAGTCAGCCGTCGCCGTTGATCGGCGAGCTGCTGGGCAATGCCGGCGGCAACGCTTGGGTACGCAACTTCGCCACCTTCGGCATCGCCGGGCGCTCGCGCTCGTCGTTCCACCTGGTGGGGCAGAACAACCCGCTGCTCGGCGAAGTGAAGCTGACCGACGAGTTCCCGCCCAACCGGATGGGGCTGGTGCCGGTCGTCGCCGGGCTGAACGATGTCACGGTGCTGGCGGAATACCGGGCCCACTCGCCCCTGGGGCAGGGGCTGCGACCCGAGCGCGGCGACGCGCGGCGCGAGGGCCCGGACACCGGCCCCGCCGCCCCCGCCATCGCCTGGCTCCCGCACGGCAACGGCAAGATTCTGATCTGCGGTCCCGGCGTGGGGATGGGTACGCAGTTGATGGGCAGCGACTACGACCAGCTCACCTTGGCCATGGTGCGATTCCTGACCAACGGCCGCGCCGTGCCGCAGCTCGAGCCCGACATGGCGCACCTCGGCCGCAAGCAGAGCGCCCGCAGCCTGGGCGACAAGGAGGGCGAGGACCCGCCGCACGCCGACGTGCCGATGCCCGCGGCGCCCACACCCGCCGACACCTTGCCCGATGCCCGTCCGGCAGGCCCCGGCGCGGCGGCCCCGCTGCCCAAGGGCTACAGCGCGATCGAGCCGCAGACCACGGTGCAGTACGACCTCAGCGGCAAGCTGGGCGCGGGCTCCGCGGAGCTGCTGCTCAACTACTGGAATCCCACGCACATGCTCCGCGTGGTCTTCGGGCCGAAGAGCACCGACGTGGTCAAGCTCAACGGGCAGTACACGCGGACGCTGGCCTCGGCGCCCGGCCGCGTGGCGCCCGGCACGGCCGTGCTGGTCAAGGAGCGCTGGGACAAGCTCACCGTGCTCGCCGGCACCGTGCGACTGGAGGCGGTGATCAAGGGCATCCACGCCGGCGGCGCGGCGGCCAAGGGCTTCGACGGCGAGGTGCAGTACCAGTCGGTGGAGGAGGTCTTCTTCGCCGACGACTTCATGCGCACCAACGACAAGAACGGCGGCTG
>JACPDV010000134.1 GCA_016183835.1 Armatimonadota bacterium | reverse complement strand
GCTGTACCTCGATCAGAACGACTTTGGCCTCTTCTCGTCGCCCGACCTGAAGAAGTGGGAGCGCCTCAGCACGGTGACCAACCCGGGTACCTCCGAATGCCCCGAGTTCTTCGAGATCCCCCTCGACGGCAACGCGAACGACACGCGCTGGATCTTCTACGGTGGCACGGGCAACTACCTGGTGGGCCGCTTCGACGGCCGCACCTTCACCCCCGAGTTCGGCCCGCACCGGCTCAACGACGGCAACTGCTTCTACGCCTCGCAGACCTTCAACGGCGTGCCCGACGGGCGGCGGATCCAGATCGCCTGGGGCACGGTGGGGATGCCGGGGATGCCGTTCAACCAGATGATGGACTTCCCGGTGGAGCTGACGCTCCGCACCACCGCCGACGGCCCGCGCCTGTTCGCCAACCCCGTGCGCGAGATCGCGATGCTGCACGGCGAGGGCAAGTCCTGGCGCGATCTGACGGTCCGCCCCGGCGACAACCCGCTCGCCGGGCTGGCGGGCGAGCTGTGGCACGTGAAGGCGGAGCTGCGGCCGGGCGAGGGCACCACCTGCGGCCTGAGCCTGCGCGGCGTGGCGGTGACCTACGACGCAAAGGCGGGCACGCTGACCTGCCGCGATCGCAGCGTGAAGCTGCAGCCGGTGGGTGGGGTAGTGAAGCTGGAGCTGCTGCAGGATCGCACGTCGCTGGAGATCTGGGCGAACGATGGCGAGCGGTACCTGCCGATGGGGGTCATTCCGCCGGCGGAGAGCCAGGGGCTGGAGCTGTTCAGCCGGGATGGCGCGACGGTGGTCAAGGCGCTGGAGGTGTGGGCGATGCGGGGGATCTGGGACGGCGGGTGACTCACTCCGTAGGTAACAGCTCGATCTCGCTCGTAAGCCGTGAGCACGACTCCCCGTGGCGTCGACCACCCGACCTGCGCAACCGTTGACAATCCGTGTGTGACTGGATAGAGTCAGTTTGGGGGTGCCGAGGACGGGCGGATGCGGGCGGTGGGATGGGGGGTGGGGCAGGGAGGGACAGTGCAATGTCACCGCAGCGCGTGACCTGGCTGGTGTTGGGGTGTGCGGCCGCCATGGTGGGGGTCTTCGTAGCGTCGCGCAGCGGGTCAAAGGTCGCGGCGTACACCGTCCGGTGGACGCAAGCACCCCTCGAGCCCTGGCGGCGTCCCTGGTCGCGGACCACTCCACCGCTGCCCGCAGGAGGCCCGCCGCTCGATCCGCACGCGGGCCGGGCGACGGGGCCGCCCGATGGGGCGCTGGTTCGCCGCATCGGTGCGGCGCTGCAGCGTCGCGCAGAGCAAGCCGGCCCTCTGTCGGCCACCCTGGTCGGCGTACACTGGCAGAGCACCGTCCAACCACAGACCGGCGACCAGTTGCCACGACTGGCCTGGGGTCCCGACGCGGTCTGGAGCGCATCTGTCACGCAGCGGGCAGGGATGTCCAGACTCGACACCTGGTCAGTGTTCGACGGCCGTGAGCCGTGCGGGGAGATCGATGTCGTCTGTTCGTCGGTGCAGTCCGAAGACCGGCGCGACTGTCTTTGGTTCGTGATGGACCGCCCCGAGGGCGCTCGACCGCGACAGCAGGAGTACCTGCACAAGACGACGGCGCCGCAACCGGGTCACGCTTGGTACCTCACGGCGCTGGGTCTGGCCGGCATGGCCGGCGCCGGCTGGGCCTACCGCTTGCGTGCACCGTACCACCTCGATCGAAACAGGTCCCTCCGCGGTCACCCCTGCGTGGTGGTCTCGCGAGAGGACAGTGACCTGTGGGTGGCGCGCGATCTCGGCTTCGCGCCCATCCGATTGGTACAGGTGGCGCCGGGTGGCGAGACGACCGTGCTCGACTGGTGGGATTTCCGGCCATGTGGCCCGCTGCGCCTGCCGCGGATGAGCTCGGATCGCGTCTTGCGGGGCGTCGCCTCCGGGCGATGCGCCGCCGCATTGTCGGTGAGCCGGGCTGCGGCGTTGGAAGTCGGCGCCGTGGAGCCGCTGCTGAGGCCCATGCCAAGCGGGTCCGGGCAGGTGGCAGCAGGCTCGCAGTTGGGCCGCATCGACGGCGGGCGGCTGGAGGCCCAGGCGCGAGAACTGCTCGCGATCGCCGAGCAGGATTGTGCTGCGTGGGGAGTGTCGGCAGACGCTCTCAGCCGCGACGCGCGGCTGAAACTCCCGGATGAACCGCGCCCAGCGCCCGCCAGGCAGTCCACCGTCCCATGATGCGAGGCGGCTTCCCGCTCAGAGCGACCGAGGCAGAACGCGATCCGTGACGACGGTGCCGCGCCCCCAAACGAAGCGATGCCGGGGTGGGCAGGCCCACCCCGGCATCGCTTCGAGTCACACAGGCCCTACGGGCGGGGCAGCCCCGCCACCACGCAGAACTGGTTCTGCGTCAGGTTGCGGATCTTCTGCCACTTCACATGGCCGTCCATGTAGGCGGTGTTGGCGCCTTCGTTGTGGCGGCCGAGCCCGCTGGCCGGGTCGTTGTTGGGCCAGGCGCCGGTCTGCCAGGCAGTCCAGTTCCCGTTGTTGTAGGGGCCGCAGCCCATGCAGTTGGAGTCCTGCCAGACCACCAGCTCCGACGGGCGCTCGATGCCGGCCAGCTTCTGGCCGGCCAGCCAGCCGTTGTCGCCGCCCCAGCCGGGTTCGGCGGCCGTCCAGGCCCAGTTGTAGCCGATCCCGCCGCGCGTGCGCTGTTCACAGTTGCCCGCCATGCCGGGCAGGAACGACGCGGCGTACGAGGGGCATTCGAAGACCTGGATGTTCTTCGCGTAGGGACCCGCCAGCGAGGCGGTCCACTGGCGGCCGCCCCACGGGGCGCCGGGGGTGCCGGCATTGCCCGGCACGCAGCGCTCATCGTAGTCCTGGATGTACTGCAACGAGGCGAGCATGATCTGTTTGTGGTTGCTCGCGCAGCTCGACTGGCGCGCCTTCTCCCGCGCCTTTGCGAAGACCGGGAACAGGATGGCTGCCAGAATCGCGATGATGGCAATCACCACCAGCAGCTCGATCAGGGTGAAACCGCTGCCCGCGGATTTCGGGCGCTCACGCATTCGCATCTCCTTTGTGTGCTCCACAACCCGCCGCGCGTCAGACAACGCCGGCACGCTGAGTTGGACGTGCGCGATCGACCGCCTCTGCGGACCTCCAGGTGTTGTGGAGATTCGGTGACCGATCGTTGCGCATTCGCGATCGTCCCGCGCGCCGGTAGCTCATTATACTGCGGAAGCGTCTCGGCGGCACGATCGCGCGGCCGGAATGCTCAGGCCGACCCGCCGGCCATCGTCCGCCGGAGCGCCTCGGCCAGCACCTCCGGCTCGTCGGTCCCGAGCATGAACGACTTGCCCTGCTCCAGCGTGATCAGCACCGCGTCGAACCCGCTCACGTTGTAGAGCCAGCCGCGACGGGTGCCGTGGATCCCCCAGCCTTCCCACCAGTTCGTCCGCACGCACTCCACACTGCGGATGTCCTGGACGAGCGCACTGTTGCGGATCAGCCCCGGCC
>JACPDV010000685.1 GCA_016183835.1 Armatimonadota bacterium | reverse complement strand
GCGCCGCTACCGAGGTCGAGCTCGAACAGATGGTAGAAGGCGTCCTCGGCGAGGTGGGCCTTGTCGAGCTTGTTGGGGTCGCCGGCCAGACCTTCGTGGTAGACGCAGTAGGCGAACAGCACGCGCCGGCCGTCGCAAGACAGGTCGGGCCGCAGGTAGCTGCCCGCCGGACGGCCCTCGGTCAGACAGCGGACGCGCGGCTCGCCCGTGCGGAAGCCCTCCAGCACGTACAGGCCGCCGCCCGGCCGCGACCACCAGCCATAGTACTGATCGGACATGTGCGAGAACGTGCCCGGCGCCTGCTTGGCGAAGACGATGCGGTCGAAGTCGAGCAGCGGATTGGCCAGCGCCAGCTCGCGGATGGCCCAGTGGGCGGCCACGAAGAGCTGCTTGCGCGGCTCGGCGGCGTCGGGCGCGAGTTGAGCGGCCTGGTCGCGGAGCCGCTCCAGCCGCGCGCGGGCGGCGCGGGTGTCCACCCCGCTCTGACCCAGGTCGTCGGCCAACCGCAGCCCGCGCGACACCACCTCTTCGAGGGTCAGGCCCACCGCGGCGCCCTTCGGGTGCTTCTTTGACCACTGGCTGAGGCTCGACTGCTCCGGCGCGCCCTCCAGCGCCAGGTTCTGCCGCGGGCCGGCGGCGCCGTTGAGCTTGACCACCAGCGGCTTGTTGTCGGGGTAGCCGCCGAAGTTGGTGCCGTCGTGCTGGTAGGCGAGCCGCCAGGTCTTGCCGTCGTCGCCGAGGAGCACCTTGATGCGGTTGGCGCGCGGGCCGCAGCCGTCGTTGCGGTTGTAGAGCACGACTCGGTCGAGCGGCTGGGCGGCGCCCAGGTCGACCTGCCACCAGGGCTGGTCCTCTTGACTGGTGTGGAAGCCCCAGAGACCGTTCTTGACGCCGTCGATCGCGCCGCGCGCATCCTCGGCGGTGGTGCCGGCACTGAGGGAGGCCGGCTGGACGCGGAGCGTGGACTGGGTCAGCCAGTCGGCTTCCACCTGCGCGCGGAAGTCGGCGGCGCGGAGGGGGACCACGACCGCGAGGAGCGCGATGGAGGCCAGCGCAAGCCGCCGCGCATCGAGGTTCGGCCACCCCCTCCTTGCCAAGGAGGGGGCAGGGGGAGGTCCAGTCGGTTGCCCGCCCTGACCACTGCCGAGCCGGTTCCCACCGTACTCGTGCAACACCGGACGATCCCGGACCGACGGTGCGCTGCCGCGGCCCACACTGGACCTCCCCCCGCCCCCTCCTTGGCAAGGAGGGGGTACAGTCTGAAGGGAGCGCTGCGCATCCCGGTCACCCATGATCTCCCCCTACTCCACGGCCTCGCCGCCCTTCGCCACGTTCTCCGCGGTGAAGAGCCGGGTGCCGAGCACCATCTTCTTCTCGACCTTCTCCCCGGCGAAGATCTTGAGCGCCATGTCGATGGCCTCCTGCCCGCCGGTGGGATACTGGAAGGTGGCGGTGAGGATGCCCTCCTCGACGTAGCGCACGCCCTCGTGCGGCAGCGCGTCGATGCCGAGGAACTTGATGGTCTTCTCGCGCCCCTTGCCCTCCTGCTTGGCGGCCATGTAGGCGCCGTGGGCGCTGGGGTCGTTGTGCCCGTACACCGCGTCGATGTCGGGGAAGCGGGTGAGCACCGACTGCATGTCGGCCTTGGCCTTGTCCTCCAGCCAGCGGCAGTCGGAGTCGTAGACGATCTTGAGGCCGCTGCCCTTGATCCCCTCCATGAACCCGTTGTGCCGGTCGTGGCCCGGGGTGGAGGTCTGCAGGCCCTTGAGCTCGACCACGTTGCCCTTGCCGCCGAGCACCTGGACCATGTGCTTGCCCAGCTCGCGGCCGATCTTGACGTTGTCGGCGCCGATGAAGCAGGTGTAGTCACCGCCGTCGATGTCGCGGTCGAGCACGATCACCGGGATGCCGGCCTTCATCGCCTCGCTCACCGGCGCGGCCAGCGGGCGGGCCTCCTTGGGGCTGATGATGATCAGGTCGTAGCGCTGCGCCACGAAGTCGCGGACCTGCGACTGCTGGGTCTTGACGTCGTTCTGGGCGTCCTGGAAGGTGACCTCGAGCTGGTCGGCGTGGTTGGCGGCCGCGTCCTTGACGTCGGTGTCCATCTGCACGCGCCACGGCTCGCCGCGGTTGCACTGGCTCATGCCGATCGGCGCCCCGCCCGCCGGCGCTTCCGGCGGCTTCGAGCAGCCCAGCACCAGCCCCAGCCCGATGGTCGCTGCGATCAGCCCATAACGCATGGTCTTCCTCCCCGGCCTCTACAGCCTACACTCTGCAACCCAACACGCGCCATCTCAGCTTTTCCGCCGCCGCGTCTGGATCACCACCGCGATCACGATGATGACCCCCTTGGCGATCAACCGTTTCTCCTCGGGCACACCGTTGAGGCTGAGGATCTTGGCGATGTAGGCCATGATCAGGCAGCCCAAGAGCGTCAGTCCCACGCCGCCGCGCCCGCCCATCAGGCTGGTGCCGCCGATCACCACCGCGGCGATGGCGTCGAGCTCGTAGGTGAACCCCGCCTCCGGGTCGCCCAGGGTGAGCTGGCAGGCGTCGCAGATGCCGGCCAGCGCCGCCGTCAGCCCGCACAGCGTGTAGGCGGCGATCTTCACCGCGCCGGTACGGATTCCCGACAACCGCGCCGCATCCTCGTTGCCGCCGACGGCATACAGACAGCGGCCGAACCGCGTCGTGCGCAGCAGCAGCGCCAGAATCGCGATGGAGCCGAGGAACAGGATCGTCACCGGCTGCAGCCACCGGCCCAGCAGCGGCGTGGTCATCCACTCGCCGAACGGGAGCGAGCCGTTTTGCACGTGGTACCACGGAAACGCGCCGGGCTGCGCCTTGACCCCGCCGGTGACCCATTTGGCCAGCCCGCGCGCGGCCACCATCGTGGCCAGCGTGGCGACGAACGGCTGCAGGCGCAGTCCCGTAACGATCAGCCCGTTGACGCAGCCGCACAGGAGCCCCAGCAGAAGGCACGCCAGGACCGCGGCGCCCGGCGACCAGCCCAGCCCGTAGGTCAGGAGCGCGAACGTGGTGGCCGACAGCCCCAGCACCGAGCCGACCGAGAGGTCGATCCCGCCGCTGAGGATCACCAGGGTCATCCCCGCGGCCAGGATGCCGTACTCCGAGTACTCGAAGAAGACGTTGGCCTGGTTGCCCGAGCTGAGGAAGATGTTCTCGCCGGTGTCGCGCTGACGGGGCGAGAAGACGGAGCCGAGCAGGAACACCGCGGCCAGCGCCAGCACCCCGCGGTAGCTGCCGAGCCGCGCCCAGTCGAGCCGCTTCGCCTTGCCGGCCGGGGCCTCCGCCACTCCAGCGTTCTCCGGGCTGCGCAGTTGGCCGCCGCGTGGGTCGCTCCTTCGTCGCTCCGGTGCGTGGCGCGTGGTGCCTGGTGCCTGGTGCTTCCGGATTGGGCGTCCGACCCCCTCTCCCGCCGGGAGAGGGCTGGGGTGAGGGCCTTTGTGCGATCGCGCTCGCTCAGACCAACCGACCCGTGACCGCCGCGACGGCGTCGGCCCAGCGGTCGGCCGCGTCCTCGGCGAAGGGCACGGGGGCGTACCAGTCCTCCAACCCGATCAGCCGGTCATCGGCGGTGGTCAGGAGACCGTGGCAACCGCGCCCGCCGGAGACAGCGAGGGTCAGCTCGCCGCCGGCCGACCGTTCGCGCGCCAACGCGCCGGCCGAGGCGGAGAGGAGCAGCGGGCTGAACAGCAGCAGCCCGTCGCCGACCGCCAGCGCCGTGAGCTCCAGCTCCACCTGCGGCTCGCCCTGCGCCGCGCGCCGCCAGAGCGGGTCGAGCGGCCCGGCGAGGCGCTCCTCCGCGCGCCGGAGCCGGTCGGCCGCCGCGCCCGCGTCCGGCGGCTCCAACGGCAGCACCAGCCGGGTGGACGCGACCCGCAGCGAGGC
>JACPDV010000684.1 GCA_016183835.1 Armatimonadota bacterium | reverse complement strand
CCGCCCGGCCTCGCGCCGCAGCCGAGCCGACGGTCAGCGAACCGCCCGTGCTGGCCAAGCGGATGTCACCGCCGTCTCCGGCCTGAGTCGGGCTGCCCGCCCCGCGGCCGGTGACGATGCGCCCGGGCACCGCGATGTCACCGGCGGCGTGACTGGTGATGCCAGGCGCGTCGCCGCCTGGCTGGCTGGCGTCGGGCGAGTACAGCTCCCCGGCGATCACAGCCGTCTGGCACTGCACGGTCACGTCGCCCGTGAACACCATCCGCTGGCCCGCCGCCACCTCGAACCGGCCGATGTTCGCGAGGCTCGTGAGCACCAGCGCGGCGGGGTCGCTGGACACCGCGGAGCAGGCCGCCAGCAACAGTAGAACCACACCCACCGCTCCGCGCACGACCGCGCGCAGCAGACGACAGAGCGTCCCCATCGTCGTTCCCTCCTCCGCCCGGTTTGCTGTAGCGCCTGCCGGACCGCCCCGAACTCCAGCGGCTCAGTGCGGGATGATCTCGAACGTGTACTCGTTGTGATCGGCCTGCGGCTGCGTGAACCAGATCAGGATGTCCTGCTCAGTGGGCAGAACGATGTTGATGGGCTGCGCTGGGTCGCTCCCCGGTGGCTGCCACGAGTCGTTGGCCTTGACATCGACCCGGCCCAGGCTGCCGGAGATCATGGTCGTCTCGACGGTGTAGCTGCCGGGCGCCAGCGTCTTGATGAACATGTCCCAGGGATCGCCATCGAGCTTGTCCACCGACCCCGACCCCCGCATGTAGTTCTCGAGCGGGGTGGCGGTGTTCCGGTTCTCGTTGGGCTCCTGCTCGACCTTGACGGTCGGAGGGGGCGTGCAGTCCACGCCGACGCCGCCGCTTGCTCCGTCTCGCCTCTTTGTCACAGTTCCGGGTTGGCGTTCGCTCGAGCCGGGCTGGGCCGAGGCTTCGCCGCCGCCACCGCCGGAGCCGGGGGGCGACCCATCCCCGCCCGTGCCGCCGTCCCCCCCAACGGCCGCGGCGTTGCCGCCCGCGCCCTGTCGCGCCGGGTCCCAGGGAAACGCGGAGCCGCCGGCGCCGCCCCGCGCATCCGCGTCCCCACCTCCCCCGCCACGGCCTGCCTGCCCGGGCGGCTCGCAGCATGACCCGCCGGTGCCGCCATCGCCACCACGCGCCGTGGCATCACCACCTTTGCCGGGGAACCAGAGCCGCGGCTCGAAGACCCAGGGGTTGCACTGGCCGCCATCGCCGCCGCGGGCGGTGGCTTTGCCGCCGTCCCCGCCGGCGGAACCGCACCCGCTGCCGCGGGCGCCGTTACCTCCCGTCACGAACGCAGAGCCGCCCTCTCCCGCATGGAGCTCGAAGTTGGTGAAGAACTCGTAGAAGGCCACGGACACATCGCCGCCCTTGCCCCCTGTGGCGGTCACACTGGTCCCCGTGCCGGCTGGCGCGTCCTCACCGTCGTAGGACATGGACACGGTCGTCCCGTTACCGGCTCTACGCCAGCCGTCCCCTCCGTCAGAGCCCACCACCTCCACCGCTGACGGCACCTGCCTGTCCCATGTCCGCGCCCGTGCCGGCCAGGTGGAGGCGCCGGTCGCGGGGTCCACCCCCAGGTAGAAGTCACCTGCGTCTCCGCCGGTCCCGCCGGTGCCCACGCCCGCGTCGAGCAGGATCGCCTGCGGCGGCGTGGCGTCCGCGTTCACGATCACCTCGACGCCGTTCGTCGAGCCCCACGCAGCGTTGATGCCGCCGGAATCACCGCCTCCGTTCGCTAGCTGTCGGGGCGGCGTGAAGGTCAGAAGGTCCTGCCCGCCCACCACGCCCCGGCCCCCGTGACCACCGTTCCCCACCTGGATCAGCCCCGGCCGCTGGTGGATCGTCAGCACACCATTGGGCGCCTCGAGGTGGATCACTCCGCCATCGCCCCCTGCGCCCCCCAGCAGCCCGTCCGCGCCGTTCCCGCCGTCGCCCGTCTGCAAGACCGGCTGGACTGCCCTGCCCCGCGCCGCCGCCGAGCCAATGGTCAGCGAGCCGCCGGAGCTAGAAAGCCGGATGTCCCCTCCATCGCCGCCCTGAGTCGGGCTGCCCGACCCGCGGCCGGTGACGATGCGCCCGGTCACCGCGATGTCACCGGCGGCTTGAATGGTGATGCCAGGCGCGTCGCCGCCCGGCTGGCTGGCGTCGGGCGAGTACAACTCCCCGGCGATCACCGCCGTCTGGCACTGCACGGTCACGTCGCCCGTGAACACCATCCGCTGGCCCGCCGCCACCTCGAACCGGCCGATGTTGGCGAGGCTCGTGAGCACCAACGCGGCGGGGTCGCTGGACACCGCGGAGCAGGCCGCCAGAATCAGCAGAACACCACCCATCGCCACGCGCACGGCCGCGCGCAGCGGAAGACGGAGCGTTCGCATCGTTGTTCCCTCCATCCGCGTCCGGCCATCGCCAGCTCGGGCCGAACGCCGATCTCTCAATCGACGGCTCAGTTGCTCACGATCTCGAACGAGTACGCGTTCTGGTCGGCCATGGCCTGGGTGAACTGGATCTGGACCGTGCCCGGCGCGGGCAGGTCGAACGGGACGGGCTCGCTGAAGCCACCAAAGTGCGATATGCCGTCGACCTCCACCACGATCACACCGATTTCGCCCGAGAGCAGGTGCGGGATGAGCAGCCACTGCCCCGCCGCCAGGTCCTTGCTGAACCAGTCCCACGGATCGCCGCTGACTTTGTCGACGGACCCGCTGCCCTTGTAGAGGTCGCCGAGCGGCGTGGGGGTCTGCATTGTGTCGTTGGGCTCCACCTCGACTTTGACGTCCTGCGGCGGAGGCGGCGGGCAGCCCGTGCCGGCGCCGCCGTTCGCCCCGTCTCGCTGCTGCGTCACGATTCCGGGTTGTCGCTCGCTCTCACCGCCCTGGGCAAACGCTTTGCCGCCGCCACCGCCGGCGCCGAGGGGCCACCCATCCCCGCCCGTGCCGCCATCGTTCGCAACGGCCGCCGCGTCGCCGCCCGCCCCCTGCTTTGTGGCGTTTTCGGGGAACGCGCTGCCGCCTGCGCCGCCCCGGGCGTCGGCGTCGCCTCCTTGTCCGCCACGGCCCGCCTGCCCGGGCGGGTTGCAGCATGAGCCGCCGTTGCCGCCAAGGCCGCCACGTGCCCAGGCATCACCGCCCTTGCCCGGGAACCAGTACTTGGTGTCCACACACCAGTTGCCCCCCCTGCCGCCCTCCCCGCCCGTCGCGGTCGCCTTGCCGCCGTTGCCGCCGTCCGACGCGCACCCGTCGCCCGCCGCGCCCGTGCCGCCCCCTGCGCGCGCCGAGCCCCCGGCGCCGCCGCGCACGTCCTTATCCTTCACGACGGTGTTGCCAATCGCGTTGGCATCGCCGCCCTTGCCGCCTGTGGCGACCACATCCGGGCCGTCGACACCAGGCGGAAGCGCCTGATTGTCATAGATCGCCTCCACCGAGGTGCCCTTGCCCCCCTGAGTGGCGCCGTCACCGCCATCCGAGCCAACCACCTCCACCAGCGCCGGTACGTCACGTGCCGGGCCGCCGGCGGACCGTGCTGCAGGCCAGGTCGACGCACCGCTCACCGGGTCGACGCCCAGGAAGAACCCGCCTGCATCGCCCCCGACACCGCCCGTGCCCACGCCCTCGTCGAGCACGATCGCTTTGGGTGGCGAAGCCTGTTGGTCCTCCTTCACTTCGGCCCCCACCACCGTGCCCCACGTAGCGATGATGCCGCCGGAATCCCCACCCCCGTTCGGGAGCGTCGCCGGCGGCGTGAAGCTGAGCAAGTCCTGGCCCCCCACCACGCCCCGCCCGCCGTGACCGCCGTTCCCCACCTGGAACAGTCCCGGCCGCTGGTGGATGGTCAAGACACCCTCCGGCGTTTCGAGGCGGATCACCCCGCCATCCCCGCCCGCCCCGCCGAGCAGGCCGTCCGCGCCGTTTCCGCCGTCCCCAGTCCGCAGTAGCGGCTGGTCCGCCCGGCCCCGCGCCGCGGCCGAGCCGATGGTCAGCGAGCCGCCCGTGCTGGCCAAGCGGATGTCCCCGCCGTCGCCGGCCTGACTCGGGCTGCCCGCCCCGCGGCCCGTGATGATGCGCCCGGTCACCGCGATGTCACCGGCGGCTTGAATGGTGATGCCAGGCGCGTCGCCGCCTGGCTGGCTGGCGTCGGGCGAGTACAGCTCCCCGGCGATCACAGCCGTCTGGCACTGCACGGTCACGTCGCCCGTGAACACCATCCGTTGCCCCGCCGCCACCTCGAACCGGCCGATGTTGGCGAGGCTCGTGAGCACCAGCGCGGCGGGGTCGCTGGACACCGAGGAGCAAGCAGCCAGGAATAGCAGAAGTCCACCCACAACGCCGCGCAGCGTCGCGCGCAGCGGACGACAAACCGTCCCCATCGTCGTACCCTCCAGGCCAGCCGGACCGCGCGAGCCCGGGCCGGCCGCGGTTTCCCCGCGCCACCCAGCACCCAGGGCGCCTTTCGTCCGGACGGAGGAGTTCCTCTTTGGGCCCACATAACCTTCGGAGACTCTTATCCGTTGGCGGAGGCTTAGAGGCGCGCCTCGCGCCTCAATGTGACGCCGTGACCAGGTACGGCGTCAGGCTGTACTCGCCCGTGTCGTCCGCCGACATCATGCGCGATGCCTCGGGATGCTTGTCCAGGGGCTCGATCGTCAGTGTCAGCCTCTCGCCCACTTTCAGGTGCGCCGCCGCGGTGAGCTTGCCGTCGCGCATGCCGCGGTGCGCCGCCAGCAGCTCGGCGCCGTCGTAGGTGCCCGATTCCACGCTGACCACCTTGTACTTGATCATGGTCAGGCAGTCCTTGTAGGGCACGCTGCCCGGATCCGGCACCTTCGACACCGTCTCCACCTCGGCCAGAACCACCAGACCGCGAGGCTTCTCCTTCGGCTTGGCGGTCACGGGCTTGGCGGGCGCGGCGGGCTTCTCCTTGGCCTTCGTCGCAACCGGCGTGGCGGGCGGAGCCGGCTTCTCCTTGGCTTTCGTCTCGGGCGGCTTAACGGGCTCCGCGGCCTTGGCCTCCTCCCTGGGCTTCGGCTCCGGCGGCGGCGCGGGCGCGGCCAGCTTCGCCTGCTCCGGCTCCGGCGGCGGAACGGGCTGCGCGACCGGAGCGGGTGCCGGGGCCGGGGCCATGAGCCCGGGCGCGGCGGGCGGGGCGCTGTCGGCGGCTGGCTTGCTGCAGCCGGTCAGCGCGAGCATGGCCAGCACGCACAGGCCGGCGGCACGGTACGAGGACGTCATGGTTGGTCTCCCACAGGTGCGGCGGGCACGGAGCGGACGGGGATCTCCCGCCACTCCCCGGCCGTCGCGGTCAGTGAGCGCTCGGCAAACTCCCACACCACCACCCGGGTGCCGGCCAGGCGGGCGGGCTGGCGGGCGAGCTGCTCACGGCAGCCGTTGACCCCGCCGTCGTTGAGCGCGATCACGTCCACCCCTACCTGGAGCCGCAGCGCGAGCTGCTCGGCCAGGCCCGCGCCCGTGCCCCAGTGCAACGCGGGGTCGGAGTAGACGTTGCTGAAGCTGTCGCCGAGCACGAGCACGTCTGCGTCGCGCGACGATCGCCACAGCGATCCATCCGGCTGCAGGATGCGCCGAAGCCAGACCGACTCGGGCGGAAACATTGCTCCGTCATTCGGCAGATCCAGCATCCGTGCGGCATCCCCGATG
>JACPDV010000698.1 GCA_016183835.1 Armatimonadota bacterium | reverse complement strand
CCGGCGCCCCCGCCGGTCCTGATGGTGTGGGACCGGCGCCCCCGCCGGTCCTGATGGTGTGGGACCGGCGCCCCCGCCGGTCCTGATGGTGTGGCACCGGCGCCCCCGCCGGTCATTCGGAGCGCCGGGCGTGGGCGCCCGGCCCACAAGGCCGGTCGGGGTGATGGGCCGAGCACAAGGGAACCATGCAACGATGGCCAATCCGGGCGGGCACGGAGCGATGGGCATGTCCGACGTGGTGCACGAACCCGCGCGCGACCTGGAAGTGATCGACCAGGCCGACGTGGTGGTCCTGGGCGGCGGGCCCGCCGGCGTGGCCGCGGCCGTGGCCGCCCGGCGCGCCGGCGCGGGGGATGTGCTCCTGATCGAGCGCTACGGGTGCCTGGGCGGGCTCTCCACCGGCGGCAACATCCTCATCCTCGTCACCCTTGGGCCGAAGGGCCGCACCCTGATGTCCGGCCTGCCGGTGGAGCTGGTCGAGCGCCTGCGTGCCCGTGACGCACTCCTCACCCACGACTACCGGGAGCACGAGGAGCCGGTGTTCGACCCCGAATGGCTCAAGTTCGTCAGCCTGGAGCTGTGCCAGGAGTCCGGCGTGCGACTGCTCTTCCACGCCTGGGCGGCCGGCGCGGTGACGCGCAGCGACCGCATGGAGGCCGTGATCCTCGAATCCAAGTCCGGCCGGCAAGCGGTGCGGGCGCGCCACTTTGTGGACGCCACGGGTGACGGCGACACCGCTGCCTGGTGCGACGTGCCGCACGAGAACACCGAGTCGCCGCTCGGGCTGGGCTTCAGCTGGCGCTTCGGCAACCTGGACTTCGACCGCTTCCACCAGTTCGTCTGCGACCAGCCCGAGCAGATGGAGGCCCTGCGTGGAGAGATGCGCGAGGCCGGCGTGGTGGCGTGGATCACCGAAGGCAACCGGCCCGACTGGGGCTTCGTGATGACCTACACGCCGGGCGACGCCCTCAGCGTGCAGGACCTCAGCCGCACGGAGATCGAGCAGCGCAGGCTGGCGGTCAAGACCTACGACTTCTACCGGGCCAACGTGCCCGGCTTCGAGCGCGCCAGCCTGATGGACACCGCCTCGCAGGTGGGCACGCGCGAGAGCCGGCGGATCCTCGGCGAGTACCAGTTGACCGCGGACGATACGCCCGGCGGCCGGTTCGACGACAGCATCGGCACCGGTGTCTGCTGGCGCGGGAAGACGGCCTCGCAGCCGTTCGACATCCCCTACCGAGCGCTCGTGCCCCGCGGGATGAACAACCTGCTCTACGCCGGGCGCTGTATCTCGGCGAACCATGACGCGCACCAGGAGACCCGGGTGATCCCGAACTGCTGGGTCAGCGGGCAGGGCGCGGGCGCGGCGGCCGCGCTGGCGCTGCACCACGGTGTGGCGCCGCGCGACCTGAAGGTGGCGGAGCTGCAGGCCGAACTGCGACGGCAGGGAGTGGAGGTGGGATGATGCTTCTGATCGCGGCGGCGCGACGTACCGAGGCGATCGGTAACGGCGACCGGCAGGTCGCCCGCGCTCCGGGCGCGTACCACCGACACGCCGCCTGCCGGCCCCGGACGGGCGACCTGCCGGTCGCCCCTACCGTAGGAACGGTACGAGCGACGCATGTTTGGCGATGCCTGGTCGGCTTGCTCCTCCTGCCCCTCACCGCCTGCGCCGCCACGCTCCCGGCCGAGCCGAGCTTCCTCGACCTCCCCATTCTGCGCAACAGCGGCGGCAAGGAAGATGGTGTCACGCTCACCTTCGGCGGCAAGTCCCCGGCCGCCACCATCGCGATCCAGCCCGGCGGCACGACGCTCCGCATGGGCGCGGTGACCCAACGGAGCGCCATCGGCCTGCCCGCGTTCGAGAAGTCGGCGGCGTTCCGCCTCTACCGCTTTGCCGACCGCCTCGCGCTGATCCGCGAAGGTGAGACGGTGGTCGCCGCGCTCGGTCTGCCGGCCGGCAAGCTCGCCCTCACCATTGCGACCAAGGGCGTGAAGCTGGACGAGGAGCCGATCCAGACTCTCGACCCCGTCTACGCCGGCGACGATTGGTCGCGCGCGGAGGGCGAGTCGGGCGGCTGGGAGCCGCAGTCGGGCAAGTGGCGCATCGGCGTCTACCGCGACCCGCTCGTGGCGCTCTACAAACTGCCGGCGCAGGCGAACTGGTACGAGGGCAAGCCGGACCAGGGCCCGGCGCTGAGCCTCCTGGGCAACGAGCTGTGGAGCGACTACGTCGCCGGGATCGACATCCTGTCTGACCAGGGCCAGGCCGGGCTGGTCGTGGATGCCGGCAGCCCGGACCGCTACGGGCTGTTCCGGGTGGGAGGCGGGAAGGCCGAGTGGTGCAGCGTCTCGCCCCGCGGCGTGGTGGTGTGCAAGAGCACACCCTACGCGGCGGAGCCAGGTTCGTGGGTCAGGCTGGAGACGGTCTGCTCGAACGGCTTCGTGCAGTGCTCGGTCAACGGGACGGCGGTCATGTCCCTTCCGGCGCCGGAGATGGTCGCCGGGCGGGTGGGCCTGTGGTGCGACGCGCCGGCGAAGTTCGACAACCTGCGGGGCGAGCCTGCGGGTGGAAGAGGCGCGGCTCTGGCTGTGCGAGGTGCTGAAGCTGACGAAGGGCTCCCGCCCGCTCCCGCTCGCCCCGTTCGACGGCGGCACGGTGAGCGCGACCTGGCGGCCCGCGGAGGGCGAAGCCGGTGTGGCGCTGGCACTGGCGGGCGGCGCCACGTGGCGGGTCGCCGCGCGACGCGACGGGCCGGCGCTGCGCTGGTCGCTGGGTACCGACAGCGGCAAGCCGGCCGCCGAGGGCGAGCGGCCCGGCGGTGGCGGCTCGCACGCGGTCGCGCTCCGCCGCCGCGGGGCCGGGCTCGATGCGCTGGTGGACGGACAACGCGTGGCCACCGTGTACGATGCGGCGGGCGCCGCGTCGGCGGCGGTCTGGTCGGCCTCGGCGGCGACGTTGGAGTCGGTCGAGCTGCGGGCGCAGGCGGTCCCGCCGGCGGCCGAGCTGTTCGCTACGGACTTCGGCGCGCCCACCCTGCCGGGGAAGCAGAAGGACGAGGTGTGGCGCCTGCTGGGCGACGTGTTCCACGCCGACGCGCCCGGCTGGTCGCAGCCGCTCGCGGCCAAGGACGAGGCGCCGAGGCTGGTGGGCCGGCCGGCCAACGGGCCCATCGGGCTCTGGTATCGCGACGAGGTGCCGGGCGACGCCGGCCTGAGCGTGCAGCTCGCCGCGCTCGCGCCGGCGGCCCGGCTGGCACTGGTGATCAACCCGGCCAACGGCTACCGGCTGGAGCTGACCCGGGCGTCGTGCCGGCTGATGCGGGGCGAACAGGTTGTCGGCGAGGCGAAGCTGGCGGAGGCCCCCTACGCGGCGAGGCTCCAGCGCGACGGGCGGTGGGTGGCGGCCGAGGTGGATGGGCACCGGCTCGCCTGGCACGACCCCGACCCGCCGCCGGCGGGGAAGGTGGGGCTGCGGCTGGAGGGCGGCAAGGCGGAGGTGGAGCACCTGGCGGTGACCGCCGAGAACGCCTTCGCCTCCACGTTCGGGGTGGTGGACACGGCCTGGCGCGAGGACGGCGGGTGGCTGTGGAACACCGGCATGGCCTGCATCGCGTGGAGCTACTGGATCACCGGCGACGGGCGTCAGGCGCCGTCGATGCTCTGGCGCCGGGAGCCGCTGCGCGGCGATGCCACCGCGCGGGTCTACGTGAGCGAGTTCACCGAGGGCTACGATCGCGGCGGCGAGACGCACCAGCACTACGCCTACCACGACGTGAGCCTGGTCCTGGCGGGCGACGGGAAGGACTTTGACAGCGGCTACCGGTTTGTCGTCGGCGCCGACGGCGGGCGCTGCGCGCGACTGCTGCGGCGGGGCAAAGTGGTGGCCGAGAACCCGCGCTTCACCATCGTCCTGGGCGGTCACTGCAATGAGCCGCGGTCCATCTACGTGGAGGCCGCGCGCGTGGGCGGGAAGCTGACGCTGAGGCTGAACGGGGCGGAAGCGATCGCTTTCGACGATCCCGAGCCGCTGACCGCCGAAGGGTACGTCGCCATCGGGACGGAGCGCTGCCGGGCGAACTTCAGCGATCTGAGCGTGCTGCGGCGGCCGGTGGTGGGGAGCTGAGCCAGCTCGCCACGGCGGCCGTGACACCTGTGTCGGCCAGGCGAAGCCCGTCACTGCGAGGAGGTCTGCCGACGAAGCAGTCTCGTCCGCCAGCCAGTTCAGTTGCGCCCGAGCACTGGCAGCGAGCTGCCAGTGGCACACGTCGCGGGTGGGTCGTGCGAATCGGCATCGTGGCCGTGCTGGGGCTTCTCTTTGCCGTCAGCCATCCCCGACCGGTCGCCGAGGTGCCGCTGCAGGTTGTCCCGCTGGGTGACGTCCCCGCAGCCGACCTGGCGCTGCTCCGCCGCGACCTGAGCCGCACCTTCACCGGCCCGGTGCAGGCGAGCCCTCAGCGTCCGTTGCCGCGCGAAGCCTGGCTGAAGAACCGGCAGCAGTACGACGCCGCGGCCATGCTGGCGGAGTCCGCCCGCTGGCCGCGCTCACCCGGCGAGAAGCTGCTCCTCGTAGCCGCGGCGGACGGCTGCCGGCAGGACCTGAGCTACGTGCTCGGCCTGGCCCAGCCGGCGGACGGGGTCGCGGTGGTGTTCCTCGGCCGCCTGGGAGTGGACGCCGGGCCGGAGCGGTACCACCGCCGCCTGCTCACCGAAGCCCATCACGAGCTGGGTCACCTGCTGGGCCTGCCGCACTGCGACGCGCCGCGCTGCGTGATGCGCTACTCGCACACGGTGGCGGACAGCGATGCAAAGGGGTCGGCGTTCTGCGCTCGCTGTCGCGCGGAGGTGAGCGGTGAACGGTGAACGGTGAACGGGTCCGGTGCTCACCGCTCACCGCTCACCGTTCACCGTTCACGGATGACGGCCGCGACGATGGCGGCGCCGTGGAGCCGCCCGTTCTCGATGAAGATCTCGTTGCCGATGTTCCCCGCGCAGATGCAGCCGGCTACGTAGACGCCCGGCGTGCAGCTCTGGTGCGTCTCCGGATCGAGCACCGCCCGCTTGGTGAGCGGGTCGTAGCGCACGCCGAGCTGGTCGAACAGGTCGAGCTTCGGCTGGTAGCCCGTGAGCGCCAGGACGAAGTCGGCCGCCACCTCCAGCTCGGAGCCGTCGCCCAGCCGCAGCCGGGTGGTGCGGGGGCCGATCGCGACCACGTGCGACGGCAGGTAGGCCGTGATCGAGCCCTCGGCGATGCGGTTGACGAGGTCCGGCTCGATCCAGTACTTGAGCCCGGTGAAGCGCGGCTGGCGGTAGCTGATGGTCACCCGCGCGCCGGCCCGCCAGCAGAGCAGCGCCGCCTCCGCCGCCGAGCCCTTGCCGCCGACGATCAGCAGACTCCGCCCGTGGTACCGCTCCGGCTCGTCGAACCAGTGTGAGACGTGCGGCAGGTCTTCGCCGGGCACGTCCAGCCGGTTCGGCTGGTCGTAGGCGCCGAAGGCGAGCACGACGTGGTCGGCCCGGTACTCGCGCTCCTCGCCCACGTGGCTGCGGGTGAGCAGCCGGAATCCGGGCTCCAGCCGCTCCGCCAGCACCACCTCTTCGTAGGTCCGCACGTTCAGTTCGCGCGCGCCGGCGAAGCGGGTGTAGTAGGTGACGGCCTCGGTGCGGGTGGGCTTGGCGCCGGCGCAGATCAGCGGGATGTCGCCCAACTCCACCAGGTCGGGCGTGGAGTAGAAGACGAGGTTGGCGGGGAAGCGGCGGATGTTCTCGGCCACGGCGCCGCGCTCGAGCACGACGTGCTCCAGGCCGGCCTCGCGAGCCGCCAGGGCGGTGGCCAGCCCGGCCGGTCCGGCGCCGACGATGACCAGGGGGAAGTGTTCGGGGACGGCGTTCATGGGGTGGTAGTGTGGCGGCGGGGAGGGGAGGTGTCAATCGCCCTTTGCTGCCCGGCGGCTGAAGCCGCGGCAACCATCCCAAACCCACCGTCGTGGGTTCCACATCCGGAGTCCGCGCAGGCGGACTTCGCATGGTTGCCGCGGTTTCCAACCGCCGGGTTGTCGAAGGATCCAGACGCCGGCTCTCCAATCTGGGCTCGCCGCGAGTCCACCATGTCGCTCCGCCGCCGTGACCTCCTCCGCACCGGGCTGGCCGCCCTGGCCGCCTCGGCGCTCCCCGTCCGGCGCGGACGCGCGGCTACCCAGGGAGATCGTCCCATGCAGGGCCCCTTCTACAACCAGGACGACAGCGAGTTCGCCTACGTCCGCGGACCGCAGAACGTCAGCGCCGCGGCGATCGACGAGTGGGTCGACGGGCTGGCCAAGGCCGGCGTCGGCACGCTGATTTGCTGCGTCAACGCCCAGACCGCCAACTACCCGAGCAAGGTCTGGGAGCACCGCTGGGACCGCTACGACCCGAACGGGCCGGACGACCAGCCGGTGCTGCGGTACCAGGACAAAGGCAGCATCCCCGCCATCCGCCGCTGGGTCGAGGCCGAGAAGAAGCTCGCCGACCTGGGTGCGCGCGCTCGACTGGACCCGGCCCGAGGTGCGCGACCACTTCCTGGCCCTGGCCGTGGAGCTGCTCGAGGGCTCCGACCTGGACGGGCTGGAGCTGGACTGGATGCGTTTCGGCTACCACTTCCCCGTCGGCCGCGAGCTGGCGGGTGGGGCCATGCTCACCGAGTGGCTCGGCGAGGTGCGGCGGCACGGCAACCGGGCGGCTCAGCGGCTGGGCCACCCGGTGAGGCTCGGCGTGCGGGTGCCATCCACGCCCGAGACGGCGCGCCGGCTGGGGCTCGACGGGGCGGCCTGGGCGAAGGCCGGGCTGGTGGACTTGGTGGTGCCCACGCCGTTCTGGCAGACGACCGAGTTCGACATGCCGCTGGACGTCTGGAAGCGGCTCCTGGAGGGCACGGGCGCGACCTTGGCGGGCGGGCTGGAGGTGCGCTACCAGAGCTGGCGCGGCGGCCCGGCACCGCTCGTGACGCCCGAGGTGGCGGCCGGGCTGGCGACCAACGTGCTGGCCGGCGGGGCGGACGCGGTGTACCTGTTCAACTACTTCCTGCGCGGGCATTTCGGCGATGCGTGGAGCGTGGAGGCGTTCGACCGGACCATCGGGGCGATGCGCGAGCTGGACCGGGTGGCGGCGCTGCCGCGCCGGCACGGGATCACGTTCCGCGACGTGCGCGCGACGGGCGCGGCCACCGACGACCAGCTCGCGGCGACGGGCACCGGCCTGACGTTCCGGGTCTGCACCGGCCCGAAGCCGGCGGGCCGGGCAGTGGAGGCGCTCGTGCAAGTCGAGGGCGAGGCGGCGCCGCCCGCGCTGCGGGTCAACGGAGTGGACTGCGGGGCGGGGAAGCCGGGCGAGGCCGGCGTGTTCACCTGGGCGCTGCCCGAGCAGGCGCTGGCGGACGGGTACCATGTGCTGGAGCTGACGGCGGAGAAGCCGGTGCGGGTGGTGCGGGTGGAGGTCGGGGTGAGCTGACGGCGACGCGATCGGAGGACGAGCATGCCTATCGATGCCGAGGTGTACCGGCAGGCGGCACAAGAGCGGGCGGACCAAGCGTTCCTGATGTACGAGGCCGAGCAGTACGCCGCCGCGCACTACCTCGCGGGCTTGGCGGTTGAGTGCATGCTGTATGCTTGTCGCATCCGCTCCGGGCGGCAGCTTGATGCGGGACATCGCGTGGGCCAGCTCTGGGAGGAGGCGAACTTCCCGGACTACCTGCCGAGGCCCCAGAGCGACGAGGCCGCGGCCGCCGTGACGGTAGTAAGGGTGCGTTGGCTCAACAACCACCGGTACCGTTCGGAGGCATCACTGAGGAGGTGGCTGGTCGAATCCGGCGTGGCTCGTGACCAGGGCTCGCGGGGCGACCCGCTCAAGCACAGCGCATACCTGATCACCGGCGCGGCCGTTTCGTTCGTCACCATCGGAGAACTCGCATGGCAACAACTGCAGAGCTAGTCCGAGAGATCCTGGAGCGCGAACTCGGCGCGGATGCCTCGGACTTGAAGACGAGCCCTGAAGGACGGGTGAGCGGTTTTGTGGTGGCCACCGCCTTCAGCGGCAAGGACCCGATGGAGCGCCAGCACTTGGTGCGGGACCTGCTTCGGAGCCGCCTGCCCGAAGGCACCATGCGATCCGTGGGCCTGCTGATGACGGTCACCCCCAGCGAGTTGGCCGCCGCCCTGGAAGACGACTGAGCCCCGTTCAACGCACCGCCTGCTGAACAGGCCCGGCAACCATGGACCACGACCTCATCACCGACCTCGACCGCATCGCCGCGCTGGCCGAGGAGCAAGAGGACGAGAACACCGACTTCCGCGCCTTCGTCAAGTGGCAACTGGACTGGGAGGACGAGGAGGTCGACGCCGTCGTCAAGGCCACCTACGAGGAAGTCGCCGCGCTGATCGACTGCCAGACCTGCGGCAACTGCTGCCGCGAGCTGAGCTGGGCCGCCGAGCCGCTCGACATCGTCCGGCTCGCCCGGCGGCTGGGCACCAGCGAGGCCGAGTTCGCGGAGCAGTACCTCACCTACGAGCACGGCGAGAAGGTCCTCAACGTCAAGCCCTGCCCGTTCCTCGACGGCTGCCGCTGCTCCGTCTACGAAGACCGCCCGGGCAACTGCCGGGACTTCCCCTACCTCGACCGGCCGGGGTTCAGCCAACGGCTCTTCTCGGTGCTGTCCAACGCCGAGATCTGCCCCATCGTGTACAACACCATCGAGCGGCTCAAGGACCGCCTCGGCTTCCATCGCGGTCGCCGAGGACGAAGGCGGCATTGAGCCAGGAGGGCTGTGCCATGGTGCCGAAGTGGATCCGGCCGCTGTTCCTGGGGGCGGCCGCGTACGACCTGCTGTTCGGCCTGATCTACCTGGTCGGGTGGCGCGCCGTTTATGCGCTGTTCGCCATTGAGCCGCCGAACCACCCGTCCTATGTCCAGTTCGCCGCCGCCACGGTGGCGGTCTTCGGGCTCGGATTCTGGATGGTGGCCGCGGCGCCACAGCGCAATCGCGACCTGATCAAGCTGGGCGTCCTGTTCAAGCTGGCGTACGGCGGGCTGGTGGTGCGCTATCTGCTCACCGAGCACGTCGCCCCCGTGTGGGTGGCCTTCGGCGCGTGCGACCTGGCGTTCGCGGCAGCCTTCATTGCGGCGCTGCGGGCGCTGCCGGCCGACGACAGGAGCGTTGCGTTGCAGGAGGTGTGATGCCGCTCCCAGTCCTCCTCGCCGTGCTCCTGGCCGCGCCGCTCGAGCGGCCGTTCGCGCCCGACCTGCGCGCCTTCAACGGGGTGGACTACCTCGCCGCGCCGGAGGTGATGCGCGACCTCGGCCTCGGCTGGGCGCGAGAGAGCTTCCCCTGCGACTGGAACGCCGTCGAGCCGGAGCCGGACCGCTGGGACTTCGCCAAGATGGACGCCCGGGTCGCCGAGGCACACGCACAGGGCGTGGAAGTGCTGCCGATGCTCGGCTACACGGCCAGGTGGGCGGCCGGTGAGCTGGGCGGCTTCGGCCCGGCGCGGGACGTGGCGGACTGGGAGGACTACGTCGCGCACGTGGTGGCCCGCTACAGCCGCCCGCCGTACAACCTGCGCTGGTTCCAGGTGTGGAACGAGCCGACCTGGGCGCCGATGGACTTCTGGAAGGCCACCGGACCGGAGTGGATCGACGAGGTCTACCTCCCGGCGGCGCGGATCATCCGGCGCTATGGCTGCCGCGTGGTGTTCGGCGGCTGGGCCGGGGTCGATGCCGGTCATCTTAACGATGCGCTGGACTGGCACGACGCGTGGCGCTTCACCGACATCATCGACGTGCACTACTGCGGCATCGGGATCTGGCAGTCGGCCTGGGACCGGTACCTGAAGGACGGCCGCTGCCTCGGCGTGTGGCAGACGGAGATCGGCTTCCATCCGTTCCCTGAGTACATCGCCAACCTCTACCCACGCGCGCTGTACTGGGCACTGACGCACGGCTGGAGCGACGATCCGGACCGCTACAAGCTGTTCTGGTTCGCCTCCTGGGGCGCCGGGCCGGACGGGCCGAAGTGCCTCACCCTGCCGGGTGGGAACGGCAACGTGCTGACCGAGCACGGCAAGCGGATGCGCGCCTTGACGCAGGTGCTGGGTGACGGGCAGCTCCGCGCGTTCGACGACTACACCACCGACCCGCCGCTGCCGCCGACCCTGGACGAGGAGCAGCCGACGGCGGTGGGATTCCGGGTGGGCCGACGCCTGGTGATCGCCCTGATCGTGGACGCCGAGACGCTGAAGGCCCACCCGGTGGTGACGGTGACGGTCCCGAAGGTGGTAGGGCAGGCGCGGCTGGTGACGTCGGCCGGCGTGAGCCGTGAGCAGGCGTCCGAGCGAACGGGCGCCGGGCTCGTGTGCCGGGTGCCGATGGGCGAGCTGGACAGCGGGGTCGCGCGAAGCTGGGGGCGGGAGTGGCGGGTGGCGGTGGGTTACCTGGTGCTGGAGTAGTAGGCTCGGCATGGCAGACCAGCAGCCTCTGGCGGCATGGCATCTCGGACCCGACGGGGAGCGCGATGCGCACCGGGCCTCTGTGGCGTTACCACGCTGGCCTAGCCATGGTATACTATTCCTAAGCGCGACGGGAGGGAGAGGCGCGATGCGGAAGTTGGAGCAGCCGCCACGGCCATGGCAGCACCAGTGTGTCAGACTCTACCATGGCACTCTTGAGGAGTACGTCAGCGACATCCTGAGCCGCATCGACCTCTCCGTCAGCAAGGCCCGCACTGACTTCGGGCGAGGCTTCTACACAACCACATGGCTTGAACAAGCACGGCGCTGGGCTGGCCAGGTCGCCAAGGAGGAAGGGCGGCGGAACTCGGCGGCTAGACCGGCGGTTGTGTACTTCGACCTGGATCGCGATGCCCTCGCGGCGTTGGGCTCGCTGGTCTTTGTCCGGCGGCAGTGGGATGCAGAGGACTACTGGAGTCTGGTGTGGCACTGCCGCGCCAAGGGCACGCACAGGCCCTGGGATATTGAGCAGCCCATGCACGGCGTCGTGGCGGGGCCGGTGGCGAAGGACTATCGAAGACGGTACGCCTACAGCAGTTACGACCAGGTGTCGTTCCACACTCCCGCAGCCGCACAAAAGCTCGACAACAGTCCGAAAGGCGAGGTACCATGGACGATCAGCAGCTTCTCGACGAGTACTGGGCGATTGTAGAGGACTGCCTCACCAAGTTGCTAGAATGCAGCGAAGGTGACGCCAGGCTACTGGTGACTCGTGAGCGATCGCTCTTGGGCTCGGCCCGGCAGGAGAGCTTCGGTCTGGAATGCCACGCCGAGCCTTTCTACACGGCATACACTCTGGCACATCCGGAGGTAGACCGCCGCCGCCGGAATCGGATGGCCGACGACGCCCTTGACCGCGTCGAGAGCGGCTACTTGCGGATTCTGGCCGCGCATGCTCAGCACATCGAGTCGGAGCGCGTGTCCACGCGAACGCACGCAGGATAGCCCGCCGCTCACCACAACCGTCGCGTGGCTGAACGGGGAGGGTGTTCGCGGAAGGCGTGGAGCCACGGTGTGTCATCCGACAGACTCCGCCTCCACCTCCAGCCTCACCATCCCCACGTGCGTCCGACCCTCCGCGTCCACCGGATGGCCCGCCAGGTACCGCTCCACGACCGCCGCGATGAACGCCTCTCGCCGCGCCCCCGGCACGCGATGGGTGTAGGGCAGCCAGGTCGTCCGGAACCACCCCGCCAGACCGTCAGGGCCGTCGTGCGCCATATCCTTGGCCACCAGCTCCACCCGCCGCGGCGCCAGACCCGCCTCCGCCAGCCACGCCCGGTACTCGGCCGGCCCATGGAACCCGTAGACCTCCCCCATCCCTTCGAAGTGCGCCGACCAGGCCGGCTCACGGACCAGCTCGTCCACTGCCGCCTGCACCCCCGCCGCATTCCCACGCGCACCCATCTGGAGCAGGCACCAGCCGCCCGGCCGCAGCGCCCGCGCGATGCCCGCCAGCGCCGCGCGATGGTCCACCAGCCAGTGCAGCACCGCGTTCGAGAAGACCCGGTCGAACTCCGCCTCGAACGTCATCGCCCGCGCGTCCATCACCCGGAACGACAGGTTCGGCCAGCGCTCCGGCGGGAACGTCGCCGCGGCGTAGACCACCATCTCGCCCGAGCTGTCAATCCCCACGACCTCGCCACGGGGCACCTGGAGGGCCAGCTCGGCGGTCACTCTGCCATCGCCGCAGCCCACGTCGAGCACCCGCTCATCGCCTCGCAGCCGCAGCTTGGCGATCAGCTCGCGCGCCCAGCCGAGCTGCGCGGACGAGTGACGCTGGTAGTCCACGGGGTCCCATCGGCTGTCCGGCTCACCGTTCACCGTCTGCTGCCTGTCGCTCACCGATCACCAACACCCGCACCACACTGGTCCGCCCGTCCGCGCCGGCGGTCACCACGAGCGGCTCGCCCGGCTGCGCCAGGCCCAGTTGCCGCACGTGATCGGCCACCTCGCCCTCACCGGCCCGCGGCACCACCCCCCACGAGAGCGTCAACTGCCGCGCCACCAGCTCCGAAGGCGTCAGCGCGAAGATCGGTACCGGCGGCCGATAGCGCGCCACCCGCCGCGGAGTCGCCCCGCTGAGCGTCGTGCAGGCGATGGCGCTCACGCCCAGGAGCTCCGCCAGCCGGCAGGCCGACGCCGAGACCGCGTCCGGGATACTGCTCTCGGTCGGCTCGGCGCGGCGGTAGACCTGGCTCTGGTAGTCGGCGCTCGCCTCCACGTCGAGGGCGATGCGGCGCATCATCGCCACCGCTTCGGCGGGATAGGCCCCCACCGCCGTCTCGCTTGAGAGCATCACCGCGTCGGCGCCGTCGTAGATGGCATTGGCCACATCCGAGGCCTCGGCCCGCGTGGGGCGCGGCTGATGGATCATCGACTCGAGCATCTGGGTCGCCACCACGACCGGCTTGCCCGCCCGCACCGCCTCGCGGAGCAAGCGTTTCTGCACCACCGGCACGTGGTGCTCCGGCAGCTCCACGCCGAGATCGCCGCGGGCGATCAGGATCCCGTCGGCCGCGTCCAGGATCGCGTCGTAGCGCTCCACGGCGCAGGGCTTCTCGATCTTGGCCATGATCCGGGCCTGCGAGCCAAGCCGGCAGAGCTCCTCGCGCAGCGCCTCCACGTCCCGGGCGCTGCGGACGAACGAGAGCGCCACCCAGTCGACGCCCAGCGCGGCGCCGCAGGCCACGTCGGCCAGGTCCTTGTCCGACAGCGCCGGCACCCGGAGCTCGAGCTCGGGGACGTTGACGCCCTTGCGATCGCTCAGCGGCCCGCCGCTGACCACCACCGTGGTCACGCCGTCGGCCTCCACCGACACCACCCGCAGCTCCACCAGCCCGTCGTTGAGGAGCAGGCGGCAGCCGGGGGCGAGCTCGTCGAAGAGCGGCGCGAACGGAAGCCCGACTCGCGAGGCGTCGCCGGGCGAGAGGTCACGGGTAAGACGGAAGGTCGCGCCCTCGGCGAGCAGGACACCGGCGGGGTCGGCGAAGGTGCCGAGCCGGATCTTGGGACCCTGGAGGTCCTGCACCAGCCCGATCGGCCGACCCAGGCGCGCCTCGAGCGCCCGCACCGCGGCGACCCGCGTGGCGTGCTCCTCGGCGGTGCCGTGGCTGAAGTTGAGCCGGAAAGCGTCGGCGCCCTGCTCCACCAGTCGGACGAGCATGGCGGGGTCGGAGGAGGCGGGCCCGAGCGTGGCGAGGATCTTCGTGCGGCGGACCACCGCGCCGCCTACACCACCCACTGCGTCTCTTCCTCGCCGTACTCGGCGTAGATGTCCGCTACCCGCTCCTCCGCGGCGAAGAAGGCGGCGAGAACCTGCGGATCGAAATGCGCCGGCCCCTCGGCGTGGAGGATCACGAGGGCCTGCTCCGGCGTGGCCGCCGGCTTGTAGACCCGTTTGGTGACCAGCGCGTCGTAGACGTCGGCGAGCGCCACGATGCGCCCCGGCAGCGGGATGGCGTCGCCCGTCAGGCCGTCGGGATAGCCGCTCCCGTCCCAGCGCTCGTGGTGCGTGCGGCAGATCAGCTCGGCGAGCTGCAGCGTCGGCGACTCCGCTTCCTCGAGCAGCCTGGCGCCCACCACGGTGTGGCTCTGCATCACCAGGCGCTCGTCGGCAGTCAACACCCCGGGTTTGAGGATGATCTCGTCGGGGATGGCCACCTTGCCGATGTCGTGCAGCGGCGCAGCCACGGCCAGCGCGCGAATCTCCTCCGCCGGCAGGCCCAACCGCTCGGCCAGGGCCTCGGCCAGGAGCCCGATGCGGCGCAGGTGGTGCACGGTGTCGGGGTCGCGGAACTCCGCCACGAACGCCAGCCGCAGCACCATCTCCAGCTCGCCGCCGTGTGCCTGCTCCGCCATCACCGCCTCCTCCCACCGTCGACCGATTCGTTCGCCGGCCCGGCGCTCCTTCGATCCATCGGCCGCCGGGATCAAGCCTGAAGCAGCGCCTCGGGGTTCAGCGCCGCCAGCTCGGCCACCACGAACCGCCCGTCCTGCCGCACCAGCCGGTCGTCGAACCACATCTCGCCGCCGCCGTGCTCCGCATCCTGCAGCAGCACCATGTCCCAGTGGACCTCGCTCCGATTGCCGTTGTCCGCCTCGTCGTAGGCGTTCCCCGGCGTAAAGTGGATGCTCCCGGCGATCTTCTCGTCGAACAGGATGTCGCGCATCGGCCGCGTGATCAGCGGGTTCACCCCGATCGCGAATTCGCCCACGTAACGCGCGCCTTCGTCGGTGTCGAGGATCTCGTTCAGCCGCGCGGTGTGGTTGCCGGTCGCCTCGGTGACCCGGCCGCCCTCGAACCGCAGCCGGATGCTGTCGAAGGTGACGCCGTGGTAGATGGTCGGCGCGTTGAAGGCGATGGTGCCCTCCACGCTGTCGCGCACCGGGGCGGTGAAGACCTCGCCGTCGGGGATGTTCAGCTCGCCGCCGCAGAGGATGGCCGGGATGCCCTTGATGCTGAAGCGCAGGTCCGTGCCGGGACCCGCCAGGCGCACCTGGTCGGTGCGGTTCAGCAGCTCCTCCAGCGGCCGCATGGCCTCGGTGAGCCGTCCGTAGTCGAGGCAGCAGACCTGGAAGTAGAACGCCTCGAACGCCGCCGTGCTCATCCCGGCGAGCTGCGCCATGCTGGCCGTGGGCCACCTGAGCACCACCCAGCGCCCGCGCGGCACGCGCAGGTCGTAGTGCACCGGCTTGAGCACGTGGCGGGTGTAGAGCTTCATCCGCTCCTGCGGCACGTCGCTCAGCTCGGCGACGTTGTGCGCGGCGCGGAGGCCGAGGTAGGCGTCCACCTGCTCCATCCGTTGCCGCTCGAGCTCGCCGGTGAGGCGCATCAGCTCCTCGGTGGCGTTGAGCAGCAGCTCGCGCTGGACGGTCTGCGAGCGGGTCGCCACGATGGGCAACGCGTCGGCGCGGCAGATCTCCCCGGCCAGCGTGGCCAGCACCTCTTCCGGCGCGTCGGTGGCCTCCACCAGCACCGATTCGCCCGGCTTCAGCTTCAGCGAGTGGTGGATCAGCACCTCGGCCAGCCGCACCACGCGGGGATCGCTCATCGTCTCTCCGTTCGTCAGGGCCACAGCACGAACCCGCCGTCGTCCCGCTCCAGTTTGGTCACCAGCTCCGAGTCGCGTGTGGCCACGTTCACGCCGTACAGCTTGCGCGATTCGGCCGACACGCTGCGCAGCACGAGCACGGTGTCGTTGCTCAGCCAGCCCACGGCCCGCGCGTAGCCGACCAGCCCCTTGCCCGTGTCGGTGCTGACCAGGAGCTGGCTCAAGCGGGCCGGCGGCGACAGGGCGCGGACCTCGTCCCACTGGTGCGCCGGGTCGGCCTTGTCGATCACGTGCCGCACGAAGGCCAGTCTGGCGCCATCCGGCGAGAACAACGGGAGCTGACCCACCGGATCGTCCGGCATCGCCTTCTGGATCTTCCCGTCGGGCGTGCGGACCATGGGGATCAGGTTGCGGCAGAAGGCGAGCCGCCCGTCCCGCGCGAAGCTCGGCTGCGCATCGCCCCAGGCGCCGCCCGGGTCCTCGGTGATGGCCTGCGGCGAGCCGCCGTCGGGCCGCACCTTCCACAGCCGGTGCTCGTCCACGTAGACGATGTGGCTGCTGTCGGGCGTCCACACCGCCGGGCCGTGCTCGGGCCCGCTGAGGAGGAGCTTGTCGTCGCCGCCGGCGATGTCGCGCACGCGCAGCTCGGGCGGCTCGTCCGGCCGCTCGAGGCGATAGGCCAGCCACTTGCCGTCGGGGCTGATCCGCGGCGTGTCGCACTCCACGGCCAGCACCTCGCCGGCTTCCACCCGGAGCACCTTGCCCGCCGCGGTGACCGGCCGCGGCGGCCCGCCCTGCACCAGCACCATCCACAGGTTGTGCTCGATGCTGTAGTAGACGGTCTCGCCGTCGGGGCTGACGGCCAGCGAGGCGACGCCGCGGGTGCCCTGTTGGTCGGTCAGCGGCCCGGCCTCGCCCGAGGCCAGGTCCATCATCATCACCACGGCGCCGCGCTGGAAGAAGAGCCGCTTCGCGTCGGCGTGCGCGACGGCGGGAAGGAGCAGCAGCAGGGCCGCCGCGCGCATCACGGCTGCGCACCCCGCAGCCGGTACATCTCGCCGTTCACCCGCCGCGCCGCCGCCACCATCTCCGGGTAGGGCGTGTCGCTCGCGCTGACGAACCCGATGTTGTAGTTCTCCCCGTCGAACCGCCCGGTGAGCTGCTCATCCACGTACTGAAACCAGTGCGCGCCCACGCACCACGGCGCCGCCATCGCCTCGCGGAGGTACTTCTCGAACGACGCCGCGCGCTCGGCCTGCGACGCGGTCGGCACCAGCCCGGTGTGGAACATCCCCCGGTCCAGCGCGCCGAAGTGGAACTCGCCGATCACTACCGGCGCGTCGATCCGGGCGATGGTGCCGGCGCGGTCGAGCGGTGAACGAGCGTAGATGTTGAAGCACACCACGTCGCACAGCCTGCCCGCCACCGCCACCGCCTCGGTGGACCACGAGGCGAACCGGCAGCCGAGGTAGAGCGTGCCGGGCGCATGCTTGCGCACCGCGTCGCGGCAGGTGGTGAAGTAGCGCTCGGCGAGGTGCGTCTCGAACGCCGCCAGGTCCTCCGCCGCCTTCTGTTGCGCCGGCCCGTCGAGGCGCACCGGCGCCAGGAGCGCGTCCCACGAGGCCAGGGCGGTGCCCCACTTCGCGTTCAGCGCGGTGATGTCGGCGAAGCGCGCCCGGAGCAGCTTGACCAGCGCCTGCTTGGCATCCACCGTGCCGTCCATGCCCAGGATCGCGGTGGCGAGAGGCTGCGGTCGGCCGCCCCACGGCGCCCAGGCCAGCTCGTTGTCGATGAAGTAGCCCAGGCACCAGGGATCGCGCTCGCGGCCCCGGGCGGCGTTGGCCATCGCAGCGTCCACCGCCGTGGCGAAGGCGGGGTTGTAGACGTCGGGGAAGTCGGCGTAGTAGCCGGTCTTCAGCGCCGGCGCGCCGTAGTGCACGGCCGCGGTGTAGGGCGTGCGGCGGTCACGGCAGACCTTGGCGTCGGACCAGTTGCCGATGGTGTTGAAGCCCCACGAGGCGAGCCGGCGGTGGGCCATGTCGCGCCAGCTCTCGCCGTCGGCGTCGCCGTACTTGCGGTGGAGGTTCATGGCGTAGAAGTCGGCCCAGCCGTTGGCGGCGAAGCGTGCCAGCGGCGAGCCGGCCTCGGGGAGCCAGGTGAAGAGGCCCTCGCGTCCCTTGATCGGCCCGTTGGAGCTGCCGAGCACCACATCGACCCCGGCGGACCAGAAGAGCCGGCCGTCGGGGTCGACGAGCCACCACTTGCCCTCGTGCTTGACGGTGCGGAACAGGCCGGTGGCATCGAGCTGCGGGCCGGCCTGCCAGCCGCCCCACTTGTCGCGGTCGGGCGGCGCGGGATGGGCGAGCAGGTCGGCGGTCTCCTGCGCCAGGCGCTCGCGCAGCTCGGCCTCGTCGTGCAGCTTGCCCGGCCAATCGGCGCCGTTGTACTGCCCGTAGCGGTCGACGAAGGCGGCCACGGGCCCGCCCTCGCGCAGCTCGACTCGCGACAGGATCAGCGTGTGCGGCGCCTTGGGGTGGTCGAGGAAGAGCTGGAACGCGGCGATGTGGGCGGGCTCGAGCGGGCGGCCGTTGTCGTCGAACTTGGGCGTGTTCTCCGCCGCCGGAGGCTGTCCGCGCATCCCCTCGATGCCGCCCGCCAGGCGGAACACGGCGGTCACCGTGGCCCCCGCAGGCACCTGCACTCCGCCCTGCCGGCAGTGGCTCCAGCCGTCGGCGCCCGGCGCGTCGTCCACCCGGCAGCTCACCGTGAAGGCCTCCTTGGTCGGGTTGGTGAGGGTGAAGGCGAGCACGCCGTAGCCACTCCAGTCGCGACGTTCGAAGGTCTCGCCCGCCGGGAAGAAGACGTTCGGCCACTCGGGCCCGGCCTCGTAGGTCACTTGCAGCGCGGGCTTGCCATCGGGGCCGGGCACCTGCTGGAGCGCGACGCTGTGGGCCTGGAGCTTGGGCAGGAGGGCGGGATCGCCAGGGTCGAGCAGGGCCACGGGCGGTGCGACGGCAAGCAGCGGAGCGAGGCACGCGAACAACACCTGGCTTCTCCCGGAGCGCCGACCCTCGCCTCGGCTACGCCCGCGGCGCCACCTCCAGCCCGAGATGCCGGAAGGCATGGTCGAGCCCTTGCTGCAGCGTGGCGTGGGTGACGATGTGGCGCAAATCGATGCCCAGCGTGACGATGGTGTTGGCCACCTCGGGCGAGATGCCCACCACCCAGCAGGCGGCGCCGAGCAGCTCCGCGCAGCGGACGGTGCGCATGAGCTGCGCGATCACGCTGGTGTTGATGGAGCCGATCCCCGTGATGTCGAGCAAGACCACCTGCGATTGGGTGCGGATGATGGCGTAGAGCAGGTCCTCGGTAATCTGGCGCGACCGGCGGTCGTCCACGTCGCCGAAGATGGGCAGGGCGAGGATCCCGTCCCAGACCTTGGTCACCGGCGTGCTGAGCGCGCGGAGGCTCTGGTCCTTGCGGTTGAGGATCTCCTCCTGCAGCTCGTAGAACCCATCGGCCCACAGGGCGGCCAGGCGATGCAGCGCGAGGTGGAGCTGGTCCTCGGCCAGATGCTCGCGCTGGACGTCGGGGATCTGCTCGCGGATCAGGGGGAGCAGCACGTCGCGGAGGAGGAAGATGGCCTTGGTCACCTCGCCGAGGCGGAACCCGCGGGGCACGCGCTGCTCACAGAGGTTGCGGATATACTGCCGCGCTTCCTCGTCATCGGGGCTGCCGGAAAGGGTGGTGACCAGCTCGAGCGAGCGCTCCACGTTGTGCGCGATCTCGGCGGCGGGCGTGGCGGCGTAGTGCTCGCTCGAGGCTTGCATGAGCGTCACGTATCCCGACACGATGCGCTGGTGATGCGCCTGGATCAACTGCCCCAGCGTGTCCGGCACCCGGGGGACTCCCGTCCGCCCTCAGCGTATCCAACCGCGGCCGGCGCGTCAAGTCACCGCGAGCCGCCGGGGTCTTGTTTGCACCTCCCCTTGCGAAGCGGGGGGAGGCGGGAGGGGGGTCATCCGGCAACCTCCAACCGGCGGGAGACC
>JACPDV010000678.1 GCA_016183835.1 Armatimonadota bacterium | reverse complement strand
TCAGCCGGCGCTCGGGCACCGCCAGGCCGGAGCCGACGATCCCGACTGCAGGTAGGTCTCTCACCGCCGTCGCTCCTCGGGGCGCTAGGCCGCGTCCTCTTCGCCACCGGCGAACCGCGTCTGCATCCGCGCCACGAGATCGTGGCTGATGCCCTCCCGCGCGCGCTCGAGCGCGCTCACCACGGCGCGCTCGCCGCTCCGCCCGTGGCCGATCACGACCAGCCCGCGCACGCCGAGCAGGAACGCCCCGCCGTACTCGGCATAGTCCACGCGGCGCTTCATCTGCCGCAGCGACGGCCGCACCAGCAGCCCGCCCACCCGGCCCCAGAACGTGCTGGTGATGGCTTCGCGGGCCAGGCTGAAGAAGAACTCCGCCGCGCCCTCGCTCGACTTGAGCAGCAGATTGCCCCAGAACCCGTCGCAGGCGATGACGTCCACTCCGCCCCGGAACACGTCCTTGCCGTCGACGTTGCCGCGGAAATCGAGCTGGCAGTTGCGCAGCAGGTCGTGGGCGGCCTTGGTCAGGCTGTTGCCCTTGCTCGGCTCCTCGCCGATGTTGAGCAGCCCCACCCGCGGGCCGGCGATGCCTTCCACCTCTTCGGCGTAGAGCGCGCCCATGATGCCGAACTGGACCACCCACTCCGGCCGGCAGTCGACGCAGGCGCCGGCGTCGACCACCACGGCGCGCCCGCCGGCGGTGGGGAGCACCGCCGCGATGCAGGCCCGGTGCACCCCGGGGATGCGCCCGATGCCGAGCGTGGCGGCCGCCGCGAAGGCGCCCGTGTTGCCCGCGCTGAACACCGCCTGCGCCTCGCCGTCGGCCACCATGCGGCAGGCCACGCAGAGCGACGAATCCTGCTTGCGGCGCACCGCGTGGGCCGGGTCGTCGCCCATCCCGATGGTCTCGGAAGCGTGGTGCACGGAGACGTTGTGCGGTCGCGGGGAGCCGTCGAGGAGGCCCTCGAGCGCCTCGCGATCGCCCACCAGGACGAGCTCGGTGTCGGGGTAGCGTGCAGCCGCGAGCAGACACCCGGTGACGACTTGGTGCGGGGCGTTGTCGCCACCCATCGCGTCGACCGCGATCCGCATGGGGCTCTCCGCTACTCGGCGGCCTTGAGGCGAGGCTCGGTCACGTGACGATTGTGGTAGTGTCCGCAGTAAGGGCACACCTCGTGGGGCCGGTGCCGCTCGCCGCAATGCCGGCAGCGGACCAGTTTCACAGGGCCGAGCGCCCACTGAGCAAAGCGCTTGCGGTGCCGGGCCTTACTGGTCCGACGCTTCGGGACCGCCATCGTCCACCTCCGTAGCCAACAACTTCCGCAGCACCGCGAGGCGCGGGTCCACCGGCCGCTCGCCGGCCCGGCCCGCGCGGGCCTCGCTCCGCTCGGGGCAGGCGCCGCAGGCCGCCCGGGTGGGCAGGCCCAGCACCACCGCCTGGCGCACCATCTCGGTCACGTTGACGCGGCCGCCGTGGCCCACCCGCCAGGCCTCCGCCTCATCGTCAAACACGGCCTCGGGCGGCCCGCCGGCCGCCACCTCGCACACCTCGACCACCCGCACGGACACGCGTTCGAGGTAGTGAGCGAGGCAGAGGTGGCACTCACGCGGGACGGTGCCCGTGAGCCTGCCGTCGACCAGCAGGCGGTCGGGCGAGGCGATGACATGCAGCACACCGCGCGCTCGACCCCGCCAGGACCCGTCGTCCTCCAGGTCGACCAGCTCGTCGAAATCGGCCGACCAGGCCGGGCTCTCCTCCAACAGCGCCGGGTCGGCGACGAGGAACACTCCCGGCTCTCCTGTTGCTGCGTGCGGGGAGTATAACATGGGGGCCGATGCCTGACAAGGCGCGCGGCCCGCGGCTCACTCCGCCGGCGCCCGGTGCCGCTCCGCCTCCCAGTGCTCGAGCACCGCCACCAGGAAGCGCTCCCAGTGCGCCTGCTCGGCCTCGTCGGCCAGCCGCCAGCTCTGCACCGCTTCGGCCGCCACCAGCGCCGCCGGCAGCTCCGGCAACCGCCGCCGCGCCTCCAACGCCTCGTAGGCCCGCACCACGTAGCCGTCTGCCAGGGTGGTGGGCACGAAGCCGCCGATCGCCAGGTGGCCCTGGGCGATCAGCGTCTGGCGGGCATAGTGCACCACCTCCTCCACGAGGTCGTACACCGGCGCCTCGGCGCTGCCGCACCAGGGACAGGCCTCCGTGGCGTCGAACCGCACATAATGCCGCCCGCACGCGGGGCAGGGTGTCTGATGATAGCAGTGGTAGGCCATCGCGGCGGCATTCGCGCCGGGAGCCGAGGCCCCTGCGGCCGACTCGATTTCGCAACGTTTGACCGAAGTTGTTAGGACTCCTGTAACTCGATTGTCAGCCGGAAATGGAACAGGGTTTGCAGAGACGCATGGTTGTGCGGCGATCGATCCGGCAGGAGCCCTTCGGAACCGCGGGAACCGGCCGAATAGAACAACGAGGAAGGCTGTACCTTCCCTGTCCGGCAGTCGGTGGGAGCTCGGGCGGTCATGTCCGCAGCGGTGTTGGTCATCGAAGACGATAGCGCCCAGCGGGCGATGCTGGATACGCTGGTCAGCCGGCTGGGCTGCCAGGTGGTATCGGCGGCGGATGGCCGCCACGGGCTGGCCGCCGCGCACGAGCACGACCCGGCGCTGATCCTCCTCGACATGATCCTGCCCGACATCGACGGGCTCGAGGTGCTGCGCCGCCTCCGCCGCGACCCGCTCACGGCCCGCACTCCCATCCTCGTCGTCACCGCTGTGGACGACAACCACCGCGTGGTGGAGGCGCTCGAAGCCGGCGCCGACGACTACGTGCCCAAGCCCTTCGAGGCGGCGGTGCTCCAGGCGCGGATGAAGGTCCTCCTCCGCACGGCACGGCTCCAGCGCGACCTCGCGCGCCAGGCCGAGCGCTCCGCAGCCGCCTCCGCCGTGGCCCAGGCCGCCGCCGAGGCAGGCGACGTGCGCATGCTCTGCGCCGCCGTCGCCGACAGTCTGGGGCTCCCCGGGCGCGACCTCGAGGTCGCGCTCTGGCGGGTCGACGGCGACCACCTCTCCGGCCCCTACGGCCGCGCCACCCGGAGAGCCGAGGAGCCGCTCGGGCTCGACGTGATCGCCGGCGCGGGACTGTCCAAGGTGTGCTGCGGCGAGGTGCCTTGGCAGCACGCCACCCCCGATCAGCTCGGCCCCCTGGCCACCGGCTGCACGTCTGCCGAGGCTGTGGCCCTCCCGCTCCGCCACGGCGGCACCACGGTCGCGCTGGCCGTGATCGTCGCCGCCGGCTTGCGCGACGCCGATCTGCGCCGCCTCAGCGACCGCTGTCCCGCCGCCGCCGCCGCGCTCTCCGCCGCCCTCGACCGCCTCGCCCGCGAAGCCAGCGACGCCCGTTACCGCAGCCTCCTCGAGCAGGCCGGCGACGGCGTGGCCGTGCTCGACGCCGCCGGGTACACCTGCCGCGAGATCAACCAGGCCCTGGCCTCGTGGCTCTCCGCCACGCCGCTCGCCTTTGCCGGCCGGCCCTTCGCCGTGCTCTTTGCCGAGGAGAGCCGGCCCCGGCTCGGCGAGGCGCTCTCCGCCGCCGCCGCCGGCAGGCGGCTCACCATCGGCGACCTCTGGCTCCGCGGCCAGGGCCAGCGCGGCGTGCCCGTGGAGCTCACGCTCCGCCGGGTGACCCACGGCACCGGCGCCGAGATCCTCACGGTGGTCCGCGACCTGCGCCACCGCGAGGCCGCCGAGCGCTACGAGCAGACTGCCTCCGACCTGGGCAGCCTCTCGCGCGTCGTCCGGGCGCTCAACCACGAGATCAACAACCCGCTGACCTGCATCATCGGCCTCACCCAGCTCCTTCAGATGCGCCTCGAACAGATGCCCGAACACCTCTCCCAGCTCGAGAAGATCCTCAACAGCGCCGAGCAGATCACCGAGTTGTCCAATCAGCTCCGCGAGGCCGCCATCGACCTCGGCGGCGAGCAGACGCTCAGCGACATCGAACGGACGATTGACAGATTGGCCGACTCCGCGGCAGGATAGCGCCCGTTCGGGAACGCCAGCATGTACCTCAATGTGGTCTCCTGCGAGATCTTCCTCCGCGAAGTGTGCCACGTGGTCGCCGCCACACCGCACGTCTGCGACGTGGCCTTCCTCACCCAGGGCTACCACGACGTGATCGAGCCGGGCCGCGCGCACCTCCAGCGCGTCATCGACGAGGCGCCGCCCGGCAAGTACGACGCCATCCTCCTCGGCTACGGGCTGTGCAACAACCTGATCGCCGGCCTGGTCGCCCGCGACACGCCGCTCGTGGTGCCCCGCGCCCACGACTGCATCACCCTGCTGCTCGGCAGCAAGGACGCCTACGACCAGCAGTTCGCCGCCTGTCCCGGCACCTACTACTACAGCAGCGGCTGGCTCGAATGCCGGACGCGCCGGCAACTGACCGCCATCGAGCAGGCCGGCGGCGCGATGACCACGCAGTATGAGCAGCTCGTGCAGAAGTTCGGCGAGGAAGAGGCCAAGTACGTGATGGAGGTGCTCGGCGCCTGGGAGCACACCTACGAGCGCGGCGCGCTGATCCACTTCGGCTTCGAGGACCTCCCGTCGCTCCGCGAGCAAGTGGAAGCCATCTGCGCCGAGCGCGGGTGGCGCAGCGAGGAGATCGACGGCGACCTGGGCCTGCTCCGCCGCTGGGTGGATGGCGAGTGGTCCGCGGACGAGTTCCTGGTCGTGCCGCCCGGCCACGAGCTGCGGCCCTCCTGGGACGGCGGCGTGCTCAAGGCCGTGGCCGTCTAGGCCGAGAGGATCGCCGCGGCGACCGGCCAATCCGGCTCCGCACGGAGCCCCGCGGATGGACCTGGCCCGCTTCACCGCCTGCACCTACCCGGTTCGCGAGCTGCCCTTCGCCGACGCCTTCCGCATTCTGGCGGCGACCGGGCTGACGCGGCTGGACGTGTGGGGCCGCGCGCCGCACTTCTCCGCCGACCCGGACGAGTGCGACCCGGACGCGTTCGAGGCTGCCGCGCGCGACGCCGGCGTGACCATCGCCAACCTGGGCACCTACTGCGGGCACGACTTCGACTCGCCCGAGCCGGCCGTGGTGGACGCCGAGCTGGCCCGCACCGAGCGCACCATCGCTCTGGCCAAGCGCTTCGGCTGCCGCTCCATCCGCGTGCTCCCGGGCCACGGTGAGGATCCCGCGCTGGTCGGCAAGGTCGCCCCGCACTACCGCACCGCGGCCGGCTGGGCGGCCGCGGCCGGGGTGTTCATGGGGATGGAGAACCATGCCGGGAGCATCGCCGGCAACCCGGAGCTGGCGCTGCGGCTGTGCGAAGCGGTCGGCTCGCCGCACTTCGGCGTGCTCTTCGAGCCGTGCAATCTGCTCTACGGCGGGCGCGACTACCGGCAGGCACTGGCCGTCTTCGGCGCCCACGTGACCCACGTCCACATCAAGGACCTCAAAGTGGTGCCGGGCGGGCACGAGCGCTGCCACCTGGGCGAGGGCGACGTGGACCTGCGCTGGTGCCTGGCGGCCCTCGACCGGCTGGGCTACGCCGGCGACCTGGCGCTGGAGTACGAGATCTGCGCTCTGGAGCCGATCGAGACCGGGCTGGTGAAGTGGCGGGAGTACGTCGAGCGGCTGTGAGCCGGGAGTCGTGATGACCGTCCGCGCCGTGATCGTGGGGCTGGTGGGCGTGGCGGCGCTCAGCCTGTTCACGCCCTACAGCGATCTGGTGCTCCGCGGCACCTGGCTGGGGTTGACGGCGTTCCCCATCAGCGCGTTCTGTGCGCTGCTCGTGCTGCTCGCCCTCAACGTACCGCTGCGCCGCGCCGGGCATGGGCTGTCGCGCGCCGAACTGCTCGGCGCGTATGCCATGCTCCTCGCCGCCGCCGGCGTCGCCAGCTTCGGCCTCACCGGCCTGCTGGTGCCCTACGCCGCCGGGCCGCACTACTTCGCCACCCCCGAGAACCACTACGCCGAGACCGTGGTCCGCTACCTCCCGCGTTGGCTGCTCTTCCCGGAGCCCGTCTCGCGCGCGCTCTACGAGGGCCTCCCGCCGGGCGCGGGGCTGCCGGCCTCCACGTGGCTGCGACCCGCGGTGGGGTGGGGGATTCTGATCGCCGGCGTCCATCTCGTCCTGTTCAGTCTCGCCGCCCTGGTCCGCCGGCCGTGGGTCGAGAACGAGCGGCTTGTCTTTCCCCTCGTCCAGCTCCCGGTCTACCTGACCACCTACGAGCCGGGCGACAACGTGCCCAGCTACCTGCGCAACCCGGTCGTGTGGGTCTTCTTCGCCGTGCCGTTCCTGCTCCACGCGGTCAACGGGCTGCATCACCACGTCCCGGCCGTGCCGGCGGTGAACATCCACCGCATCGACCTGGGCGCCGCCATCACCGGCAAGCTGGGGGAGGCCATCAGCCCCTTCTGGTTGCGCGGCCTGTTCACCGTGATCGGGCTGACCTACCTGCTGCCGAGCGATGTGGGCTTCTCGCTCTGGTTCTTCTACTGCCTGTTCCTCGGCGAGCAGATCCTCGGCGCGCGGCTGGGTTACACGATGACCTTCGTGCAGGCCTTCCCGGTGCGGCGCTTCGTGGCGCTGCAGATGATCGGCGGCGTGCTGGTCTCCGGGGTGCATCTGGTGTGGAACGCGCGGGCGCACCTGGCGGGGCTCCTGCGGCGGCGCGGGGCGGGCGACGAGGCGATGTCGCCGCGCGGGCTGTGGCTGGCGCTGGCGGGTGGGTGGCTGCTGATCGGCGCCTGGGCGGAGCTGGTGGGCGCCGGCTGGGGCTGGGTGGCGGTCCTGTTCGCCCTCTTCTTCCTCTTCCAGCTCGTGGCCACGCGGCTGGTGGCCGAGGGCGGGATGCTCTACGTGCAGCACCCCTTCCGGCCGCTGAACCTGCTCCTCACCATCCGCGGCACGGCCGGCCTCGGCCCACCTCGGCTGCCGGCGCTGGCGCTGCTCGACCACCTCTGGATGCTGGACAACCGGAGCCCGCTGCAGCCGGCGGTGTTGCAGGGCTGGAAGCTGGCGGAGGCGGGCGGGCTGCCACTGCGCGCGGTGAGCCGGGCGATGGCGCTGGCCGTGGCGCTGGCGGTGCCGCTGTCACTGGGCAGCTACGTCTCGCTGATGCTGCGCCACGGGGGTCTGAGCCTGAACCCGTGGTTCACCAGCTACTACACCAACAACTTGTTCAGCACGTGGTCGTCGCACCTGGTGCTCCACGGCGAGGCGGCGCAACCGCGGGAGCTGGGCTGGGTGGCCCTGGGCGGGGTGACAATGGGCACGCTGTTGCGGCTGCACCACGTCTTCTGGCGCTGGCCGCTGCATCCCATCGGCTACCTGATGGGGGCGAGCTGGCCGATGATCAACTTCTGGTTCCCTGTGCTCGTCGGCTGGCTGCTGAAGTCGCTGACGCTGCGCTACGGCGGGGCGAAGCTCTACCGCCGGCTGCTGCCGGGGTTCCTGGCGCTGATCCTGGCCGAGTATGCGAGTGCGGGGCTGTGGGTGGTGATCGACGCGCTGGCCGGGGTGCGGGGGCACGAGATCTTCACGTTCTGAGGGGTCAGACGATGGCCAAACCAATCTACTTCTCGACGCACGCTCGAACGCGCATCGCGGAGCGCGGCACGACGGAGGCGGACGTCCGTCGCGCCATCAACGAAGGGACGCCGGAGCCGGCACGGAGCGGGTGCACCCTGTACCGGCTGAACCTGCAGTTCGATGCCGAATGGGGCGGCAAGTGGTATAACATGCAGCAGGTGGCACCGGTCGTGGCGGAGCAGGCCGGGCGGCTCGTCGTAGTGACGGTGTACGTCTTCTACTATTAGGAGGGTCCGGCGCGATGACAATCTCGTACGACCGCGAAGTCGATGCCCTCTACATTCGCCTGCTGCCCGGTCAGCACCAGTGCCGCGTGGTGCGACTGACCGAAGACATCGCCCTGGATTTCGGCGCCGGAGAGCAACTGGTGGGCATCGAAGTGCTCGGCGCGAAACGACTGTTCAGCGACCCCGATCACCCGTCGGTGGCGCTGCAGGACCTCCTCGTGGCACCTGCGAGCGGCTGAAGCAACACCAGGACCAGCGTTGCCCTGGCTGGAGCAGGGTGCTATAATCGAGTGGTCCTGTCAGCACGAGCCTCCCGCAAGGGTGCGGATCACCGACATCCCGTCTGGACGACCGGTCGGCAAAAGGCACAAGCTCGCGCCTGCTGCAGGGTAACCCCGTGTCTGGGGACCGGTCGTCTGGAGTAACGGGCGCCTTAGCGCGCCCGTGGGAGGCCACGTCATGTCCGTTACCGCGGTCGTCGGCGCGCAATGGGGGGACGAGGGCAAGGGCCGGGTCGTCGATCTCCTGGCGCAGGAGTCCGATGTCGTCGTCCGCTTCGGCGGCGGCAACAACGCCGGCCATACCGTCGTCAACGAGCACGGCACCTTCCGCCTGCACCTGCTTCCCTCCGGCGTGTTCAACCCCCGGGCCTGGAACGTGATCGGCGCCGGCTGCGTGATCGATCCCGGCGCGCTGCTGACTGAGATGGCCGAGGTCCGCAAGGAAGGCGCCACGCTCGAGCGGTTCCTGGTCAGTGAGCGCGCGCACGTGGTGATGCCGTACCACCTGGCGCTCGACGGTCTCGACGAGGACCGCCGCAGCGGCAGCGGCGCGGCGATCGGCACCACCCGCAAGGGCATCGGGCCGTGCTACAGCGACAAGGCCGCGCGGCTGGGCGTGCAAATGGGCGATCTGCTCGACCGCGACCACCTGGCGGCGCGCGTACGGGCGGTGACGGCGCTGAAGAACGCCGTGATCACCCGCATCTACGAGGGCGAGCCGTTCGACCCGGAGCAGCTCATCGAGACGCTCTGGGAGCAGGGCCGGCAGCTCGACGGGCACATCGGCGACACGCTCCCGGTGGTCCAGGACGCCCTCGCCCGCGACGCGCGGATCCTGCTCGAGGGTCAGCTCGGCGCGCTGCGCGACCTGGACTGGGGCACGTACCCGTACGTCACCTCGTCCTACCCGACGGCCGGCGGCGCGGCGTCGGGCGCGGGCATCCCGCCGCACCGCATCACGCGGGTGATCGGCGTGGCGAAGGCCTACACCACGGCGGTGGGCGCCGGGCCGTTCCCCGCGGAGCTGCACGACGACGATGGCATGAAGCTGCGCGAGGTGGGCGGCGAGTACGGCGCCACCACGGGCCGGCCGCGCCGCTGCGGCTGGTTCGACGCGCTGGCGGTGCGGCATTCGGCGATGCTCAACGGCTTCACCAGCATCTGCCTGACCAAGCTCGACGTGCTGGACGACTTCGAGTCCATCGGCGTCTGCACGGGCTATCGGGTGAACGGCGAAGTGCTCGACAGGGTGCCCTTGGCGCGGTTGATGGAGCGGGCGGAGCCGGTGCTCGAGACGCACGCCGGGTGGCGGACCTCCACGCGCGAGGCCCGCACCGAGGCGGACCTGCCGGCGGCGGCCCGGGCGTACGTGCACCGCCTAGAGGAGCTGAGCCGGGTGCCGATCGAATTCGTCTCGGTGGGCGCCGAGCGGGAGGCGATGGTGGTGCGGAGCTGAGAGCCAGCGGCGGGAGCAGCGCCGCTCCGGCCCCTCGCCCGCCGGAGCGGGGGTCAGGGCAGCCCGCTGCGGAGCAGCTTACCTGGTGGGCGCGGGCCGCGTGGTCAGCTCGGCATGGCGCGAGCGGGCACGGGCGAGGTCGGCTGCAGCCTGATCGGAATCCGGACCGTAGTTGGTGACCCAACCCTCCACCTCGGCAAGCGCCGCGTCGGCATTGCCTGAGGTCATGGACTGGATCAGCTCGTCGACCCGCGCCTTGGCCTGGTCGACGACGAGGGTGGCGATCTGCCTGCTTCGCCGGCCGGCGTCTGCGAACTCGGGTCCCAGATGGATGCTCATCGAAGGAGAGGTTCCCGCTCGTATTCCAGACGAAACACCCTCGCCAGACGTTCCAGGGCGATGAAGGCGGGGTCTTCTCTGCGCCGCCATGCCTCTGCCCGACTGGTCAGTTCGCGGAGGATCTCAGAGTCCTGCAGCGCTGCCAGACCAGCGGCATCCTCAGGCCAGCCCTGCGGCGCGGCGATGGAGTGCAGGTACCAGCGGCCGTTCCACCACGAGACAACGATGTAGCGTGACGGCTGCAGCAGACACGCGGCTTGGAGGTCGTCACCGCCAGGGCCGAACGGGGACGCCGTGCGGACATGGCTGTGGAGGTGGACTGCGCCAGCCCACTGGCTTCGCAGCGACACACCGGCGGGCAGGTCACCTGTCGGGTATGTCACCTCGTGCGGAGTGCCCAAGTATCGCAGTAACTCGTTGCCGCGCAGGTCAGGGAAGGCGCCCGCCTCGACGGGCAGGTTCGCCAACTCGTATGCGACCCGCCGCACGCACTCACGTCCCTGCTGAAGCTCCTCGGCCGCTGCGGCCGCGAGGCTGTCTTGGACCAATGCCTTGCGCGCGGCAGAACGCTCCCGCAGCGCGGCCTGCAGTGCGTCGCCGCCTACCGGGACCGCCAACGCGACCCTCTCCCCCGCCCGCCGCAGCCGATCGAGCATCGCCGCGTCGCCTTACCGGGCACCACTTCGCGTTGGAGCCATCGCGGCCCTCCTCGGCAGGGCCACGTCCGCTCCAGTGCGACCTCTCACCCCGCCACCATCCCGGCCAGAGCCGCCACGAACCCCGGCCCCGTGCCGCAACACCCACCGATCACCTGCGCGCCCGCCGCCACCCACCCGCGCGAGCGCTCCGCGAACGACGCCGGGTCGATGGGCCACACCGCCACCCCATCCCGCATCACCGGCATCCCGGCATTCGGCTTCGCCAGGAGCGGCAGCCGTACCCCTGCCTGACGGTACGCCGCCAAGACCGGCTCCACCACCTCGACGTCATCGCCGCAGTTCAGACCCAGCAGGTCCACCCCGGCCTCCAGCAGCGCTGCCGCCGCCTGCGCCGGGGTCTCGCCCATCAGCGTCCGGCCCTGGGAGCCGTACGTCAGCGTGGCCCACACGGGCACGTCCACGGTCGCCCGCGCGCCGCGTGCGGCGGCGGCCAGCTCGGCGGCCGAGCAGAAGGTCTCGAGCACCACGGCGTCGGCGCCGCCGGCCACGAGCGCGGCGGCCTGCCGGCCGTAGCCCTCGGACACCGAGTCGACGGTCAGGTCGCCGTAGGGCTCCACGAAGTCACCCGTGGGACCCATCGAGCCGACCACATAGACGTCCTCGCCGGCTCCCTCGCGGGCCAGCATCGCCGCCAGCCGGTTGATCTCGTCGAGCTGGTCGGCGAGGCCGAAGTGAGCCAGGCGCCAGCGATTGCCGCCGAAGCTGTCGGTGTAGACCAGGTCGCTGCCCGCGGCGGCGTAGGCCGAAGCCACGTCGCGCACAGCGTCGGGGTTCTCGAGGCACCAGCGCTCACCCGGCTGACCGGGCGGCAGGCCGCGCGCCTGAAGCTCGGTCCCGGTGGCGCCATCCGCCACCAGCACCGCGCCGGTCGCAAGTCGTTCGCGCAAGTCGATCCGCATCGTTCCCTCCCAGCCGGCGCCCGGCGGTTGGAGACCGCGGCAACCCTACGAAGTCCACCTTCGTGGACTCGGAATCCGGAGTCCGCGCAGGTGGACTTCGGTGCGCCTCGCAGCGCACGTCGCTAGCGGGTTGAAGTCCCGCCGGGAGGACCTGTGCACGACCGAACCTCCCGTAGGCAACGACAGCCGTCCACCGCGAGGTGTCCGGTGAAGGGTCCGCGCCAAACGCTAGCCCGGAAC
>JACPDV010000677.1 GCA_016183835.1 Armatimonadota bacterium | reverse complement strand
GGCATCTCCGTCGGCTGGTCGTGGGGCTACGGCCGCAGCGGCGCACACCACAACCTGATCGAGCAGAATCACGTCCACCACCTGGGCTACGGCGTGCTCAGCGAGCTGTCGGGCATCTACACGCTGGGCGTCTCACCCGGCACGCGGATCTGCAACAACCTCCTCCACGACACCTTCGACTACAAGTTCGGGAGCTGGGGTATCGGCCTGGACGAGGGCACCAGCGAGACCGTGGTGGAGAACAACATCGTCTACCGCCACGGCTACGGGATCGGCCTGCACTACGGCCATGAGAACCTGATCCGCAACAACATCATCGCCCTGATCCGCGGCCATGACTTGCTCGGCGTGGGGCGGGTGGACGGGCCGACCACGATGGAGGTCAGCGGCAACCTGTTTTACAGCAACTGCGGGCTGATCACCGCGAAGCCGTGGGCCGACGGGAAGATCCTGAGCGACCGCAACCTGTTCTGGGACACCACTCTGCAGGACCAGACCGACCTGGCCGGCAACCCGCTGGAGGACTGGCAGGCCGACTACGGCACAGACCTCCATTCGCTGGTGGCCGATCCGCTGTTCGTCGACCCCGAGCGGGGCGACTTCCGCCTGAAGCCCGGCTCGCCGGCGCTGAAGGTGGGCTTCCAGCCGCTGGACCTGAGCAGCGCCGGGCTGTACGGCGAGCCGGAATGGACCGGGCTGCCGGACAAGGTGGTGCACCCCGACTACACGCCGGAGCTGCGCGCCGTGGAGCGCCCGCTGAACAGCTTCGCCGACGACTTCGAGGGCACGGCCGCCGGCGACCCGCCGAAGCTGGCGACGCTCAGCGGACAGACGGGCGGCGCTTCGATCCGCGTCAGCGACGAAGCGGCCGCGGCCGGCAAGCACAGCCTGAAGTTCACGGACGCGGCGGGGCTGGAGGCGACCTGGCAGCCGCACCTGTGGTACAGCCCGCGGCTCCCGCGCGGCTACGCCGAGCTGTCGTTCGACGTGCGGCTGGAGGCCGGCGCGAAGCTGGTGGTGGGCTGGCGCGACTGGCGCGGGGCGATGCTCGGCGGCCCGCACGTGGAGCTCATCGCCGGCGGCAAGGCCAAGGCGGTGGGCAAGGACGTGTGCGACGTGCCGCCGGGCAAGTGGCTGCACGTCGTGATGCTGTCCGGCGTGGGCGCGCTGACGGAGCAGGGCTGGAAGCTGACGATCACGCCCGCGGGCGGGAAGCCGGTGGCGCTGACAGGCCTGGGGATGGAGAACGACGGCTTCCGCCAGCTCACGTGGATCGGCTTCATCAGCGACGCGAACGGCCCGGCGGTGAGCTACGTGGACAATCTGCGATTGCGGTCGGGAAGGACGGCGGAGGGGATGAGATAGCGGCCGGGCAGGCTCACGGCGGAGGCAGTCGCAAGCGCTGTCCGTGCAGCCCGATGCCCCGCTTGATGAGCCTGGTCCGCTGCCGCGTTCCGGCTCGGGGGTGGACCCCGCCGGTGGCCACCCAGTGGTACGAGTCGGGCATCTCGGCGAGCGCGGGCGCCGTGGCGAGCCATGACTGCAACCAGTCGTACTTGTCGATCACCTCGTCGATGTGGTCCGACGACGCAGGATGGACCTCGATCCAGTAGAGCCGTTCGCGCGCTCCGGCGCCATAGCCGACTCCGTAGTCCCAGCGAGCGGACGACGGGAACTGCGTCTGAAGCGCGGTGTCCAGGTCGATGCTGCCGGTCAGGAGGCGCGTCACTTCGGGCACCACGTGTCTGGCATCGGCCCCGAGCGCCTGGAGGCCAGGCCGGTACGCGAGGTCCAGGCCCGCGGTAGCGGTAACGGCGTCTCGGAACGTCATGCGTTGCCCCTGCGCGGGGCCTCGTTGACGACGTCCATGACCACGTCGGCCACTTGTCCGCTGAACGCCGTCAACCCTCCCCATTCGGCCTCCACCAGGTCGTCGGAATCGACGTCCAGCGCTGAGATGTCGCGCGAGATGCCCGTGCCCGGGTCGAAGTAGTGGACCCGGAACGACTTGCGCAGCGCGGCTTCGGCAAGCCCCTTCATCGGCGCGGTGGCCGGGACGTCGAAGAGCTGCAGGACCCGCCTGGGCTCCGCACCGTGTTCCTGCATGAGGCGGATTGCCCACACCAGATCCAAGGTGTGCGGCGAGTGCGAGGACAGGCAGACGCGGTAGCCGCGCGAGAGCAGGTCGAGGACGAGCAGAAGCACGTCCGCGATCGCGCGGGGATGCAATCCCATCTCGGGCTCTTCGATGGTCGCCCAACGCAGGTCGTCGCGCCGCGTAATGCCCCCGGCCGGAAGCAGCCAGTAGAGGCCGACGAGCAAGGGCACGAACTCTCGCTGGCCAGCCGACCAGACCATCGAAGGCAGGGCAGTCGCAGCTCCGGCGGGCCGGAGCACGAACCTGCGCTGTGGCCCGACCAGGTCTGTCGTGACCTCGGCCCCCTGGAACACGTCCACCTCCAGCCGCTTCCGAATCTCGGCTTTGAGCCGTCCCGGCCGGGGAAAGAGCGCACTGGGGCCAGTGAACTCCTGGCCCATCAACTGCCGCAGCTTCTCGCTGAACTGCCGCACCACAAACGGATCCCCAGGTCGGTACGCCTCAAAGGGCAAGGGCCAGCCCTCCCGCAGCACCAGAACACGCTGTGCCGGAATGTAGAGCAGCGATTCGTTCGTGTTGCGGCTTCCGCTGGGAGCCGTCCTGGTCACGACCGGCCAGGGCGCGCCGTCCACGGTAGCCTGGCTCTGCCCCTCGACCCAGATCGCCTGCATGCCTTCGCCCAGGTAGACGCCGAGGAAGTCGGCGGCATCCCGGCGCCAGGTGAGGCCGTAGCGGCGCAGCACCTCGACCACGCTACCATTGTCAATGACCAACTTCAGCATCTGAAGGAAGATGCTCTTCCCCGTCGCCTGCGGCCCCACCAGCACCGTCAGGTCACCGAACTCCACGTCGGCGTCCAGCATCGGCCCGACATTCTGGAGTCTCAGCGACCGCTGCACATCCATCGGATCTCGTCCACGTTGCGTCCACCCACGCTTCGCGCCCCCATCGCCTCTTCCTCCCGCAGGAGGATCCGCTCCCCGCCCGCCCAACGCCCCCGCCGGAGCCCGCCATGCACTACCGCCCCCTCGCCCGCACCGGCGTGCAGGTCAGCATGCTCTGCCTCGGCTGTGCCCGGCTCGGCAGCACCTCCGACGAGGCCGAGTCCATCGAACTGATCGACCGCGCCCTCGACCTCGGCATCAACTTCATCGACACCGCCAACGTCTACGGCCCCAGCGAGGACATCGTCGGCCGCGCCCTCGCCCGCGACGGCAAACGCGCCAACGTCGTCCTCGCCACCAAGTTCGGCTCGCCCCTCCAGGGCGTTCCGCTCAATGGGCGCGGCGGCTCCAGGCGGCACATCGTCGAGCAGTGTGAGCGCTCGCTCCGCCGGCTGCAGACGGACTGGATCGACCTCTACTACTTCCACCTGCCAAGCCCGGACATCCCCATCGACGAGGCCCTCCGCGCGCTCGACGACCTCGTCCGCGCCGGCAAGGTGCGCTACCTCGGCACCAGCAACTTCGCCGCCTGGCAGCTCACCGAGGCGCTCTGGTGCGCCAAGGAGCTGGGGCTCAACCGCTTCGTCGCCGAGCAGCCCGCCTACAACCTGCTCGACCGCACCACCGAGATCGAGCTGATGCCCTTCGCCCAGACCTACGGCGTGGCGCTCAATCCCTACTCGCCGCTGGCCGAGGGCGTGCTCGCCGGGCGCTACCGCGGTGCCGCCGCGGGGGCCGTGCGCTTCGCCGCCGACTCGCAGCGCCTGGCCCAGCACACCACACCCGCCGCCAACGCCGTGGTCGAGACCGTGGCCGAGCTGGCCGTGGAGAAGGGCTGCAGCCTGAGCCAGCTCGCCCTGGCCTGGACCGCCGCGCAGCCCGCCGTCTGCTCGCCCATCATCGGGCCGCGTCGCCGGGAGCAGCTCGAAGACAACGTCGGAGCGGCCGGGGTGGCCATCACCGAGGAGGACTGCCGCCGCCTGGACGCCGTTGCGCCGCGCGGCGGCGAGCTGGTGAGGTATCGCTACAACTACATGTCGTACTTCGGCCCGCACCCGCACCGCTGGTAGATTCGCCGGTGGAGTAGTGGGGCGCGGCGGCAGCGTTCAGGCGTATAGGGATGCACGGGTGCGCGTGCGCCCCGGGGACGACCTTGCTCCGCAACGAGCTGTGCGGCTGGATCGCCGTCACCGCCGGCCTCTCGGTCGGCGCGCTCCTGGGGCTGCGCTTCCAGGACGAGCAGTGGCTCGGCGGCTACACGAGCTTCCCCCGCCGGATGCTCCGCCTGGGGCACATCGCCTGCACCATGCTGGGCGTCCTGAACCTGCTCTTCGCCGGCACGGCGCCGCGTCTCGCGCTGTCCCCGGCGCTTGTTCAGGCCGCCTCGTGGGGCTGGCTGGCCGGCGCCGTGCTGATGCCCGCCACCTGCTTCCTCGCCGCGCGCGAGGGCCGGTTCGGCGTGCTGTTCCCGCTCCCGGTGGCCTGTCTCCTCACCGCCGCCGGGCTGACCATCTTGGGGGTTTGGCCATGACCATCGGACTGGTTGCCGTGAGCGGCGTGCGCGCCGCCAATGCCGAGCTGATGGCCGCCGGGCTGTCGGTGCCGGGATTCGTCGAGCGCAGCCGCGTGATCGCCTCGCTGCCCAGCCTCGGGCTGCTCACGCTGGCCGCCCTCACCCCGCCCGACATCGATGTCGACTACGTCGAGGTGCGCGACCTGACAGCGCTCCCTGAGCTGCCCGCGCACTGGGACCTGGTGGCCATTTCGTCCTACACCGGGCAGATTGGCGAGGCGTACCGTTTGGCCGATCGAGCCCGCGCCACCGGCTGCAAGGTGGTGCTCGGCGGGCTGCACGTCACCGCGCTGCCTGGTGGGCGAGGGCGAGCCGGCCTGGCCGCGCCTGATCCGCGACTGGCGACACGGCGAGCTGCACTCGCGCTACCGGCCTGCCGATGGCGAGCGGTTCGACCTCGCCCACGCGCAGGTGCCGCGCTACGAGCTGCTCGACCCCGAGCGCTACAACCGCCTCACCATCCAGACCACCCGCGGCTGCCCGCACCAGTGCGAGTTCTGCGCCAGCTCGATCCTCCTCACCCCGCACTACGCCGTGAAGCCCGTCGAGCGCGTGATCGACGAGCTGCACCACATCAAGTCCGTCTGGGCGGAGCCCTACATCGAGCTGGCCGACGACAACAGCCTGGTGCAGACGCGCCACACCGAGGAGCTGCTGGCGGCGTTCAGCAGCGAAGGGGTGCACTGGTTCACGGAGGCGGACATCGGCCTTGCGGCACATCCCGAACGGCTCGAGGCGCTGCGGGAGAGCGGCTGCCGGATGGTGCTGATCGGCCTGGAGAGCCCCACGCCGGAGGGTGTCGACGGGATCGGGCTGCGGCGCAACTGGAAGCGCGCGCAATGGCCGAACTACGCCGCGGCCGTCGAGCGGATCCAAGCGGCGGGGATCGCGGTGATCGGCTGCTTCGTGCTCGGCCTCGACGGCGACGACGAGACGGTCTTCGACCAGGTCTACCAGTTCGCCGACGAGACGGCTCTGTTCGACGTGCAGCTCACCGTCTTGACCCCGTTCCCCGGCACCCCGCTGTACGCCCGTTTGGAGCGCGCCGGCCGGCTGCTCGAGCCGGGCGCGTGGGACAAGTGCACGCTGTTCGACGTCAACTATCATCCGTGCGGGATGACGGCGGACCGGCTGCAGCAGGGACTGCTCGAGCTGGGCTTGCGGGTCTACGACGAGGCGTTCGTGAAGGCGCGGCGGAAGCGGTTCTTCGCCGGGCTGCGGAGGCTGCGCCGGGAGGGGGCGCGGGTGGCGGAGGAGTGGGTCGAAGCCGGCTGAGCTGCGCCTCAGTTCCCCAGCACGTACACGCGTTGCCGCCCGTAGGCCGCCAGCACCTCCGCCTGCGCCAGCCACTCCAGCCGAGTGATGGACTCGCCGGCGGGGCTGCGCCAGGCCCAGTCGGCCGGGTCCTCCACCGGCAAGGCGTCGAAGCCCACCACGGCCGGCCCGGGCTCCCCACCCTCCGGAACGTAGCCGTCCGAGGTGACGACGAACCCGCTGTCCGCTGCCCAGCAGACGGCGCCCACCACGCGGCCCAGCTTGCGCTGCGTAAGCGGCTTGCCGTCGGCGACGCCGAGCAGCTCGACGTTGCCACCGGCCACCACGGCGACGACCTGCCTCCCGCCCTCCGCGGCAAGTGGCAGGCGCACGCCGCCCGCGGCCAGGTCGGCCACCTCGCGGGTCCAGAGCTGGCGCGGCGTGCCGTCGGCGAGCGAGAAGGCGGTCAGGAGGGCGCTCGGGGCTTTGGTTGCGCGTGCCACCATCACCACAGCGCCCTCGCCCACCACCAGCGGCGACTCGACTTCGAAGCCGCCGGGCGGACGCCACGTGCCCAGCGCGTCACCGGTGGGTCCCATCATCGCGAGGCTGACCGGCGAGACCAGGAACAGATCGCCATCAGCGTCCGCCTCCAACGCCGGCTGCCCAGGTCCGGGCAGAGCCACCACGGCGCGCGCCTTCACCTCGCCGCGGCTGGGCACGAAGACGAACGCCGCCGCCGGCGCCAACAGCAGCAGGAACCCCGCTTTGAACCGCATCGAGCGTCCCTCCCTTGCCCTCCACCCTGGGCAGGCGCCTCCGGTCGTCGGCACTTGGTGGCCACTGTTCTGCGCCCGATCGGGCACTCCTTGCCGTGGTCACCCACGAGCCGGGCACACGCGGTCGCCCGGTGCGCGCCGGCAGCCCGACACCGACTGCATTTCGGGAGGAGGACGAGCCTCGCCAGCGGTGAAGTCACCACCGAGCATGGATGGGGGAACGAACGATGCGGTGGGTGGCGGTAGCGATCGGTCTCGTGGTGGTGGCGGCGCTCGCGGGGGACCAGGAGGACGCGGACGCGCTGTTCGAGCAGGGCGTCGCTGCGCTGCAACGCAACGATCCGGCTCGCGCGGAGCAGGCCCTCAAGCGCGCCCTGCCCATCTATGAGCAGATCGCCGCCGATTCCCTCGAGTGTGCGAGGTGCCTGGGCTGCCTGGGCATCGCCGCCATGCAACGCGGCGACCCGGCTGCCGCGGAGGTGCTCTACCGCCGCGCCGCGGAGATCCAGGAACGCCGCGACCCCAAGTCTCTCGACCTGGCGGCGACCCTAGGCAATCTGGGCAATCTGGCCTACGATCGCGGCGACCTCGCCGCGGCGGAGAGGCACACCCGCCGGGCTATGACGATCCTGGAGGCCAAGGAGCCCAACTCCCGCAACTTCGGGAGCACCCTCAACACGCTGGGCATCATCGTCTCGGAACGCGGTGACCTGGCGGGCGCGGAGGTGCTCTACCGCCGGGCTCTGAAGGTCTGGGAGGAGATCGAGCGCGACTCCCTCGACGTCGCGGTAGCGCTCAGCAACCTGGGCACCGTTGTGAGTGACCGTGGCGATCCGACGCGGGCGGCGGAGCTCTACCAGCGCGCCCTCGCCATCCGTGAGCGGCTCGCCCCGCGCTCCCTCGACTGCGCGGCCACGCTCGACAACCTGGGCTCGCTCGCCCGCGAGCGCGGCGACTTGGCCGAGGCGGAACGGCTCTACCAGCGCGCGCTGGTGATCCAAAGCCCTGTGCCGAACGGCGCCCTCAACTCCGCCGCAAGCCTCAGCGGCCTGGGCGGCTGCGCCCTCGACCGCGGCGATCTGGCCGGCGCCGAGGGCTTCTACCGGCGCGCCCTGGCCATTCGAGAGCGACTCGCGCCCGGCTCCCTCTTCGTGGCCTCCAGTCTCAACGACCTGGGCAACATCGCCTCCATGCGCGGCGACCAGGCCACCGCAGAGGGCCTCTACCAGCGCGCCCTGGCGATCCGCACGCGGATCGTGCCCGAATCACTGACCGTCGCCGGCAGCCTCGGCAGCCTGGGCATCGCCGCCTGCGCCCGTGGCGACCTGGCCGCCGCCGCGGAATGGCACCA
>JACPDV010000697.1 GCA_016183835.1 Armatimonadota bacterium | reverse complement strand
TTCTGGTGGCCGGGCTCTACCTGCTCCAGCACGCGCTGCCGGCCGGCGCACTGGCGCGGGCCGTGGTCGGCGGGTGAGCGGTGAGCTGCACCCATTCGGATCCAGGTTCCCTCTCCCCCCGGGAGAGGGGGCCGGATGGCCGGCGCGCGGCGGGAGGCTGAGCTTTGCTACGCCTGCTCCTCCTGGCCCTGATCCTCGTCTCCGCCTGGTCGGTGGGCACGGCCATCTTCGCCCGCGCGCCCCGGGTCGTGCTCGATGGGTTGGCGCGGAAGCTGGTGTTCCGCCTGGGCTTGGGCCTGGGGGCCATCGCGTATGTGGTGATGGCGCTCGGCTGGCTCGGCTGGCTGCGGCCGGGGGTCGGCTGGGGGGTGATCCTCGTCGGCCTTGCCGTGGGCCTGCGCGACGTGCTGGGTGAGCTCAAGGCCGCCCGCCGGATGCGCCTGCGCACCAGCCAGACGCCGGTGAGCTTCGGCCGGCTTGTGGCTTTCCCCCATGTCCTCCCCGGCGGCGCCTGGCCGCGCTGGGCCGACCTGGCGCTGGGCGTGGTGCTCCTGCTCGTGGTGGGCGCCGGGCTGGTGATCGCCGTCGCGCCGCCGGTGGCCTACGATGACCTCACCTACCACCTCGCCGCGCCCAAGGTCTATGCGCGTACCGGCACCGTGTGCATCCTCCCCTACGACCACCACACGTCATTCGCCTTCACGCTCGAAATGCTCTACACGCTGGCGCTGCTGGTCGGCGATGCGCCGCTCGCGAAGCTGCTCCACACGGTCTTCTGGCTGCTCACGCTGCTGGCGATCGACGTGCTCGGCCGCGAGCACCTGGGGCCCAGAACAGGGCGGCTGGCGGTGCTCTTCTACGCCCTCACGCCGCTCTGCTTCAGCCCGGTGGGCACCGCCTACAACGAGTTCGGCTTCGCGCTCTACCAGCTCCTCGCCTGGCTGGCGTTCCTCGAGTACGTGAACCACCGGGTGACGGCGGTCTCCAGCGGCGGCGCGACCCATTCCGCTACCCCCTCCTTGCCAAGGAGGGGGCAGGGGGAGGTCCAGTCGGCGAGCGGGAGCACTGGACCTCACCCCAGCCCTCTCCTTGGCAAGGAGAGGGGGCCGGATTCGGCCGGCGGTGACTCCGGCTTCGCCCCGGCCGCCCGACAGCCGCAATGGCGTTGGGTGGTCGGGCTCACCGCGGGGCTGACCACCGGCTGCAAGCTCACCGGCGGGCTGCTCGTGGCCTTCCTGGTGGCGGCGGCGGTGGTCCTCGGCCGGCGCGACGGCGTGGTGCGCAAGGCGGTCTGCTCCGACGCGCTGGTAATGCTCCTCACCGCCGCACTGGTGGCCGCGCCGTGGCTGGTGCGGACTTGGATGGTGACCGGCAACCCCGTCTTCCCCTTCGGCCAACACGTCTTCCACAGCCCGCTGTGGAGCGATGACCGGGCCGAGGGCTACACCCGCGCGCAGCACGACTTCGGCCAGCGGCTCGACGAGCGCCTGCGGCCGACCGAGACCGATCCGGACGCCCACCGCCGCTGGTCGCGCCTGCCCGGCGTCGCCTGGCACGTCACCTTCTCGCCCACCTGGTTCTACGACCGCGGCAACAACGGCGACGGCAAGGCGCGGCTCGGGCCGGTGTACCTGGCGTTCGGCCTGCCGGCGCTGCTCGGCTGGCTGCTGCTCCTGCGCGCCCGGCCGCCCGCGAGTTATGGCGAGGAGCGCGACGAGACCACCGAAGAGGTCTACTCGCCCGAGTTCCGCCGCAACGTGCCGGTGCCCAGGACGCAGGCCATCACCGAGCGGGTGACGCTCGACACCGCCCGGGCGATCGGGCTGCTGTTGGCCTACACCACGCTGGAGGGTGTCTTCTGGTTCGCCTCGATGCAGTACTCGCGCTACCTGATCCCGCACCTGGCGCTGTGGGCGCTGCTGGCGGCGTGGGGCGCGGACGGGCTGCTGCGTCTGCGCTTCTCGGCGGCGGCGGCAGCGCTCGCAGTGGCCGTCCACGTCTACGCCGGGCTGGCGTTCGTGTTGGTGGCCTCGTTCTTCGCGCTGCAGGTGCAGCTCGGTGGGCTGGCCGCGGGCGACTACGCCTCGCTCGGCACGCCGGCCTACGGCATGATGCAGTGGATCAACGCCAACACGCCGGCCGACGCGAAGGTGATCGTCTACGGCGAGCCGCGCGCCTACTGGCTCGATCGTGACTACCGGTGGGGCGAGCGCGGCCACTCGACGCTGATCCCCGACAGCGTGCGCAGCAACCCGGATGCCTACGCCGACTGGCTCGTCAAGGAGCTCCACATCACCCACGCGCTGGTCAACGAGCCGATCTTCCCCACCAACCGCACCGAGGGCGGCGACGACGTGGCGGCGGTGACCAGCGCGATTGAGCGCGGCCGGTTCCGGCTGGTCTGTCGCGACGAGCGGCACCGCGTGGCGGTCTACGAGATCCGCTGACGGGCGGACACCGGCAGCAAGCCGCCAGCGGCACACGCCTACACCCTACACCCTACACCCTACACCCTACACCCCTACACCCACCAGCCCCGCGATCCGCTCCCCCGCCGCCTCCAGCAGCGCCTCCGCCTCGGCCAGCGCCTCGTCGAGCGTCATCGGCCGCGTTGGCAGCGGCACGGTCGCCGCCAGCCCGGCCTCTCGGAACACCCCCGGATCGCCCGCCACCGCGCCGCCCACCGCCACCACCGGCACGCCCGCCGCCTGCGCGCGCCGGAGCACGCCCGTCACCGTCTTGCCGTGCAGGGTCGAGGCGTCGAGGCGGCCTTCGCCGGTGACCACCAGGTCGGCCCCCGCCACGATCGCGTCGAAGCCCACGGCGTCGAGCACGATCTCGATCCCGCGCTCCAGCCGCGCGCCGCAGAGCGCCTCCAGCCCCGCTCCGAGGCCGCCCGCCGCGCCGGCGCCGGGCAGGTCGCGCACATCCCGCCCCAGGTCGCGCGCGAGCACGTCGGCGTAGTGGCTGAGCGCCGCGTCCAGCTCGGCCACCACGGCTGGTGTCGCGCCCTTCTGCGGGCCGTAGATGGCGCTGGCGCCGAGCGGCCCGCAGAGCGGGTTGTCCACGTCGCAGGCGACCCGCACGGCGGTCTCGTCCACGCGCGGGTCGAGGCCGGACGTGTCGATCCGCGCGAGCCGGGCGAGCGCCGCGCCGCCGGGCGGGAGCGGCCGGCCGGCGGCGTCGAGCAGCCTGGCTCCGAGCGCCGTGGCGAGCCCGGCGCCGCCGTCGTTGGTGGCGCTGCCGCCGATGCCGACGAGGAGCTGCCGCACGCCGCGGTCCAGGGCGTGGCGGAGCAGCTCGCCGGTGCCGAGGGTGGTGGG
>JACPDV010000696.1 GCA_016183835.1 Armatimonadota bacterium | reverse complement strand
CCGTCCGATCGGTGCTGCCTGTGTCGACGACCACGATGTCGTCTACCAGATCCCGCACCGAGTCGAGGCATCGGGAGAGGTGCGCCTCTTCGTTCCTGACGATCATGCACAGGCTGAGCCGTGGTCGCATGCCTCACCCCATCCGCTGGTTAGGCGGGCGCCTCCGGACCGGCCGAGACCGGACCGGAGGCGCTGCCGAGCTGGCCCTCACGGGCCGTGCTACGCATGCTACCGGAGCAGCGACAGGACCACCTGCGGGGCGGTGTTGGCCTGCGCCTGCGCGGCCACACCGGCCTGCTGGAGGATCTGCAACCGGGTCAGGGACACGGTTTCCCGCGCCACGTCGGTGTCCCGGATGCGGCTCTCGCTGGCCGTCATGGTCTCGGCCTGCGAGTTCAGGTTGGAGATGGTCGCCTCCAGGCGGTTTTGGAGAGCGCCCAGCTTGGCGCGCTCGCTCGACACCGTGGAGATCGCGGCGTCGATGCTGGCGATGGCCGCGTTGGCACTCGCCTGTGTGCTCACCGCGATGCCGCTCACACCGAGGCTCGAGCTCGTCGAGGTCATGATGGTGAAAGCGATCACCTGACCCGCGTTGGCGCCGACCTGGAGGGTCATCGCCGTGGTGGCCATCGAGCCGCTGATGAGCGTCTTGGTGTTGAACTGCGTGGTGCTCGCGAAGCGGTCGAGCTCGGTCAGGAGCGCGTCCACTTCCAGTTGGATGTTGGAACGGTCGGTGCTGGTCAGGGTGTCGTTGGCGCCCTGGACCGACAGCTCCCGCAGCCGCTGCAGCAGGTTGCCCTGCTCACCCAGCGATGCTTCCGCGGTCTGGATCACGCTCACGCCGTCCTGAGCGTTGCGGCCCGCCTGCGTCAGGCCGCGCACCTGCGAGCGCAGCTTCTCACTGATGCCCAACCCCGCGGCGTCGTCGCCGGCGCTGTTGATCCGGAAACCGCTGGACAGGCGCCGCATGACGCCCCCCAACTCAGCCTGCGTGTTGGACAGGGCCCGGTGCGTGAACAACGCCTCGACGTTGTTGCGAATGCTGAAAGCCATGGTACTTACCTCGTTGTGCTAAGCATCCTCGAGCGGCATAACTGTGCCGACCCGGGGTCCGCCCGGCCGAAGGGCCACTTGAAGACGGACATCCACTCCATCGGTCCGCCGCGCCAACCCTTTAGCCGAGTCGCCCGAATCCGGGAGAGGAGCCCCCGCCCGGCGGGCCGAACGTGGCGGAACCCCACCCGCCGCCCGGGTGCCGAAGCCGGAGGGATCCCAGCTCTTGCCTGCCCCGCCGCAGTTCTGGCTGGAAGTGGTCGACGGTCCGCAGCAGGGCGCGCAGCTCGGCTTGCGCGAGGGTGACCTGGTGGTCGGGCGCAGCCCGCGCTGCTTCCTCACCCTCGCCGACGCGCGGGTGGCGCCCACCCACTGCGGCCTGCGCGTCCGCTCGAATCAGGTCATCGTCGCCCCCGGCGGAACCATCGTCGAGACCTTCGTCAACGGCAAGCGGCTGACCGCCGCGCAGCTCCTCCGCGTCGGCGACGTGCTCCTCGTCGGGCCCTATCACCTCCGCCTCGAGGCCACCCTCGAGGATGGCGAACGGCACTTCCGCGCCGGCGACACGGTCGGGCCTTACCGCATCCTGGCGGAGCTCGGCGCCGGCGGAGTCGGCCGGGTCTACGAGGCGCGCGACCCGCACGACCAGCCCGTGGCGCTCAAGGTGCTCCGTCTCAAGGACGACTGGCAGCCGCACTACGCCAACCACCGCCGCGCGCTCTTCCGCCGCGAGGCCGCCGCCCTGCGCGTGCTCTCCCACCCCAACGTCGTTCGCACCTACGGCAACGGCGAGCACGAAGGGCTGCCGTGGATCGCCATGGAGCTGCTCGAGGGCGCCACCCTCCGCGAAAAGCTCAGCGGCGGGCGCCTCCCGGTGCGCGACATCGAGCGCATCATGTTCCAGCTCTGCGCCGCCGTGGCGGCGGTGCACGAGGCGGGCGTCATCCCCCGCGATCTCACGCCCGCCAACGGCATGCTGGTCGACAACGAGCAGCGCGTCTGCCTGGCCGACTTCGGGCTCGCCCAGCCCAAGGGCGCGCCCAAGCTGGAGGAGCTGGATCCGCTCGATCAGACCGACGCCGTGCGCGTGGGGCAGCAGGTGGACACGCCCGCCTACATGCCGCCCGAGCAGACGCGCGGCGAAGACGCCGACATGCGCAGCGACGTCTGGTCGCTCGGCGCCATGCTCTACGAGCTGCTCTCGGCGCGCCGGCCCTTCGCCCCCGGCGGCAGTGTGCGCGAGGTGCTCACCGGCGTGGTGCGCGACTGTCCCGACGAGCTCCCCAGCGACATCGAGCCGTACCTCCGCTCGGCGGTCTACCGCTGCCTGCAGAAGGCGCGCAACCGGCGCTTCCCCAACGCCCTGGCGCTGGTGGAGACGCTCCACGACCGGCGCGTGGTGCAGCTCCTGCCGGTGGTGTGTGTGCGCTGCAACGCGCGGATCTTCAAGTTCACCGACGGGCAGTTGCTGGCGGTGCCCACCGAGGGCGGGCGCATGGTGCCCGTCTGCGGCACGTGCGCGGCTGTGGTGACCCCCGAGCAGGAGCGCTGCCTGGTCTGCGAGACGGCCCTCGAGGACCTCCCGCCCACCGGTCTCGCGCGCAGCGCCACACGGCTGACCACCGGCGGCACCACGGTGCTGAGCATCTTCGACCGGGCGCTCGAGGTGCTCGACAAGTGCCCCTACTGCAACACGCCGCGGCTGAGCGGCGACGTGGCCTGCCGCGCTTGCGGCTTCAGCGTGCGGGCGTACGCCTGCGGACGGGTGGAGCTCGAGATGGTCGTCGGCGGCTGGCGGGTCCGCTGCAAGCACTGCCACGCCGAGGTGCTGCACCCGGACGAGGCCTACTGCCCGGGCTGTGGCCTGGGCTTCGCCACCGGGCTGTTTCCCGACGGCACCTGCTTCCAGGACGACGTGCCGCCGGAGCTGGCGCGGCGGCTGCGCTAACCCGGCTGCCGGTTCTCGTCGTACATCGCCACGATGTTGTCGAGCGGGATGTCCTCCGTACAGTCCTGGCTGCTGCACAGGATGTACCCGCCGCGCTCGCGGGCCAGCTCCAGGTACGAGCGCGTCTCCGCCCGCACGTCGGCCTGCGTCCCGAACGGGAGCGTGGTCTGCGTGCACACCCCACCGTGGAAGCTCAAGCGCCCGCCGAAGTCGCGGTACAGGCCGGGCAGGTCCATCCCCGCCGCGCTGGTCTGCACGGGGTCGAGGATGTCCACACCGTCCGCCACCCAGGCCGGCAGGATCTGCCGCACCGCGCCGCACGAATGCTGCATCACCCGGCAGCCGAACTCGTGCGACACGTCGTAGAAGCGCCTCAGCGGCCGGCGCATGTGCCGCTCCCACATCGCCGGCGAGATGAACAGGCAGCGCTGCTCGCCGAAGTCGTTGCCGAAGTAAGTGATGTCGAGCAGCCCGTCGCAGGCCGCCAGGAACCGGCGCGTGGCGGCGATCTCGTAGTCCACCACCTGGTCCACGATGGCCGCGATCACGTCGGGGATGAGGCCCATCCAGACGAGGAAGTCCTCCTGCCCGAGCAGCCAGCCGACCTCGTGGAAGAACGGGCTCCACGGCGCGCCGAAGGTGGCGTAGGTGCCGTGGTACCGTTCGCAGTCGGCGCGCACGGCGGAGTAGTCGAGCTGCTCGGAGTCCGGCCAGTCGTGCGCCATCACGTCGTCGACGGTGGAGTGTTCATCGAACGGGCGGACCACGGCGGGCGCGCCGTCGCCGGGGTCCTCCTTGCGGTACCGCAGGCCCCACATGGTGCGCCAGTAGCCGTCGGCGTCGGGGCCGGTGTCGGGCTGGGAGTAGTTGGCGGAAATGCGGCGGAGGTCGATGCCGAGGGCCTGGAGCAGCTCTTCCTCGTCGCGCACGCCGAGGTGCTCGATGAGGCGCTGCCGGACGGCGGGCACGGCGGCGAGGTTGGCCGGGGCGCGGTCGGTGGGGCAATGGCCGATGGCGGCGAGGACGCGCTCACGAGGGGTCACGGCGGCGGGCTCCTGAGAACAGGTAGTTCGGCGAGGCGGCGGCCTGACCTGCCGCGCACGTGACTGGCCGGCCGGGCCACGGCGGGCTACGCTGCTGGACAGGGAGTTCGGCGGCAAGGCGCCGGACGGCCCGTCCCGGAGGGCGGTGGGATGGAGAATGCGCGTGAGGCGCGGCGCGCCCGGGTGGCGCGGGCGGGGTGGCACGGCGGCTTGGCGGTGACCGGGATGGTCTGGCTGAGCGCCTGCGGCAGCCTCGAGGCCACGCCGCCGGCGGCTCTGGTCTTCCAGGATGCCGACAGCGGCAGGACCGTCGGGCTGTCGCCCGGCCAGCAGCTCGTGCTGCGTCTCAGCGCGACTCCCTCGACCGGCTTCCTGTGGCAGACGGCCACGGCCCCGTCGGCCGCGGTGCTGACCAGCGTGTCGAGCACCTTCGAGCCGCCCACCGGCGGCGGGCTCGGCGCCGGTGGCACGCAGGTGATCACCTTCCAGGCCGCTGCGACCGGGCGCACGGCCCTGCGGCTGGTGTATGTGCGGCCGTTCGACCCGTCGGTGGTGGCGAGAGAGTTCACGTTGACGATCCAGGTGGGCTGAGCTGCTGCGCCGTCCGGCACGATCTCGCCGCGTCGCGCCTGACGGGGTATGATAGCAGCAGGAGCCGCCCATGGCCCGATCTGCGCGCCAACCTGCTGCCGCACCGGCCATCCGTCACACCCCGGGTGTGTGCGGCGGTGACGCCTGCATCGGCAACCATCGCATCCCCGTCTGGGTCCTGGAGATCCTGCGACGCGAGGGCGTCTCTGACGCCGAGATCCTGCTGGACTACCCGGCCCTGACCGCCGCCGACCTGGCGGCGGCCTGGGCCTATGCCGACACCCATCGCGGCGAGATGGACCGCAGCATCGAAGAGAACGAGCAAGAGTGAATGGCTCGGCTGTACGGGCGACCGAGCTCGGGCCCGCCGTGGTGACCTGCAACCGCAAGCACTTCAAACGACTGCACCGCGCGACGGCAGGGGCCCACGGCGGCATCATCACCATCACCCAGCGAGGGGATCCCGTCACGATGGCCCGCCGCTTGCACGAGCGGCTCGAATCCGAAACGGACCTCGCAGGCCGGGTCCTCCACATCTACCGCGGTGGGTAGCGCGCCCTACGCATTGCGCGGGAAGGGATTGGTATCCCGCCGCCCAATCCTCACCTACCCGGGAGACGCTCATGACCCGCCACCTGCCACTCCTCCTCCTCCCCGCCCTCCTCCACGCCGAGCCCATCACCGTCGGCGAGGGGAAGCTCCTCATCGAGTGGGGCTGGGACGAGCCGAGTCCGGCCTACCTCCGCGCCAACGCCGCCCGCATGGACACCTACGGCTTCGACGGCACGATCTTCCACGCCGAGCCCACCCATGACGGCAAGGCCGCCAACTTCGCCTGGGAGTGCTGGGGCAACAAGTGCTTTGAATGGGACGACTTCGCCGCCAACCTGGCCGACCTGAAGGCCGCCAACGCCGCCCTCACCCATATGACCGCCAACTTCCTGCGCTTCAACTCCTGCCCGGGCAACGTGGACTGGCTCGACGACGCGGGCTTCGCCGTGGTGGCGCACAACGCCTCGCTGGCCGGCCGGCTGGCCCGCGAGGGCGGCTGCCGCGGGCTGATGTTCGACATCGAGCAGTACAACGACCAGCTCTTCGCCTACCCGGGGCAGAAGCACAAAGACAAGACGTTCGCCGACTACGAGGCGATCGTGCGGCAGCGCGGCAAGGAGCTGATGCAGGGCTTCTGCCACGACTACCCCGACATCACCGTGCTGCTGACCTACGGCTACGGCATCACCGGCATCGGCGGCGACCGGAGCAAGGCGAGCTACGGGCTGCTGAAGAACCTGATCGACGGCATGCTCGACGGCTGCACGGACCAGGCGCTCATCGTCGACGCCTACGAGGGCGCCTACAGCTTCCGGGTGATGCGCGAGTTCGCCTCGGCTGCCGGGGCGGTGCTGGGCCGATTCCCCGACTTCTCGGGCAACCCGGAGGCCTACCGGCGACACATGCGGGTCGGCTTCGGGATCTGGATGGACAACCGCTACGGCGCCAAGGACTGGCATCCCGAGGACTTCGAGCAGAACTACTTCCTCCCCGACGAGTTCGAGCACAGCGTGTTCTGCGGGCTGGCGCACAGCGACAAGTACGTCTGGATCTACACCGAGCATCTCAACTGGTGGGAGAACCAGAAGCTACCCGAGGCCTATCACCAGGCGCTGCGCAACGCCCGCAACCCGCGCGACGTGAGCGACGAGTCGCGTTTCTGGGGGCGGCAGGTGAAGGGCTTCGAGCGCAGCACGTCCGGCCCGGTGGCGGCGAATCAGGCGGGCTACTCGGACGAGGACACCTTCGGCGACCTCAAGGACAAGTGGAGCTTCGTGGCCGACATGCCAAAGGTGTGGAAGTTCCGCAGCGACGGCTCCGGCGTGGGCGAGGCGGAGGGGTGGTGGCGGCCTGAGACCAACCTGACGCTCTGGCGCGAGCTGTCCATCGGCAAGTTCTGGGACGAGCAGGGCATCTCGTACCTGGGCGATGCGTGGTACCGGGTGACCTTCGACTGCCCGGCGCTGCCGGCCGGCAAGCCGGTGGCGCTCTGGTTCGGCGCGGTGGACGAGCTGGCCACGGTGTGGGTCAACGGGGTCAAGGTGGGCGGCCACGACGAGCCGCCGGACTTGGGGTGGGACAAGCGCTTCATGGTGGACATCACGCAGGCGGTGAAGGCGGGCGCGGTCAACACAGTGGCGGTCAAGGTGAGCAACACCAGCCTGGCGGGCGGGATCTGGAAGTCGGTGAAACTGGCGGTGGGGAAGTAGCGGCGGGCGACGGGGCTTGGTTCAGGCTAGCGGTGCCCAATGGACGGACTCCGGGTCAACGCCGCACCGCTGGAGCGCGTGGATAGCGTTCTCGCAGCACTCCTTGCCGTCGTAGTTGGACTCGTACCACAGGCCACCGGGCAGCTCGCGCGGCTCAACGAAGGGCTTGCCGCTCGGGTGGAGCTTGCCCGTGCTCACCAGGTGGCGTGACTTCCCGGCGCGGTCCGGCATGGGGCATTGGGCGGAGGTGAGGAGCCCACGACTGGATAGCCACTCCATAACCCGCCCCAACGCGAGCTTCCACTGCGTGGCGTCGGCCTGCTGGCCATCAGGGAACAGCAGACGGAGCGAGCACGGGCTCTTGGGGACGAACTCGTCGGCGAGCGCGGGCAGGCTCCCGTCAGGCGGCTGTAGCGGCACAGGCTTGGGCTTCGCCGCGTGTGGCTTCGGATGCGGCACCGAGATGGCGGACGGGGCTGACGCCGATAGGTCGCTGCTCGGCCGGCCAGTGATGCGAGCGAACAACGTGACCAGATGCTTGAGCGCGTCGATAGCGGACTCGGCGCTGACGGCGAAGTCGAGCAGCTCCGCAACGTCATGAAGGAGCACCACTCGCACCTGGCCACCAGCGAAGCAGCCACTCGTTATGCGTTGATAGATCGTGTGTTGAGATTGCTCGGTTGGGATGTCCACGACGCGGATGCCGTGATTCCG
>JACPDV010000683.1 GCA_016183835.1 Armatimonadota bacterium | reverse complement strand
CCACACCGCTACGTTCTCCGCCGGCGCCACCGACAGCTTCGTCTCCGCGTGAGGGATCTTCACCTGCTCGAACCCCGGGCATTGCGCCAGGTTGGCCGGGTCGAGCTCCGCACCGCCCGGCCGTTGGTCCACGATGCGGATCAGATACTCGCCCTGCTGCTGCTTCAGGTCGGCCGAGAGATCGTCGCTGCTGAACGTCTTGCCGCCGTCGGTGGAGAACGACGAACCGCGAGTCGTCGCACCGGTGTCGATCCCGATCTGGAACCAGTGGTCCATGTCGAGCCGGCCTTCGGCGCGGAGCTCGAGCTGGTTGTCGGCGGCGAGCAGCGTCCATGTCGAGCCGGCCCTCCGCGCGAATCTCGAGCTGGTTGTCGGCGGTCAGCAGGGCGCGGTCGAGCGGCATCTCGAGCCACCCGCGGGAGCCGGCGGTGCTGACTCGGCCGGCCGGCTTGCCGTTGAGCGTCACCACCATGTCCGCCGTGTTGTCCGCTGTGCCGGTGACGAAGAATTGCAAGACCGGCTGGACGACCGCCTCGGGCTGCCCGATGCGGAGCTGCTTGCGCAGGGCCACCGGCTGCCCGGCGAAGTAGGTGCGCGCCTCACTGCCCCCGTCGTCGGTGGCGTAGAGGCCGGGGTGCTCCACCTCGTAGCGGAAGTCGTAGTTGACCAGGTGGATCGCGCGGAGGCCGGGGGAGGTCATCACGTTGGCAAAGACCTTGCCCGGCTGCGGCACTCTGACCTCAGGCCGGAGGAGGCCGACCAGATCGCCGGGCCGCTCCTCCAGCCCGACGGGCGAGAAGATCACCTCGCCCTTGCCCACCCTTGCGCCCTGCTCGCCGTCGGCCGCGGCGAGGAGCACCGCCTGCAGGCGGCCCAACTCGCCGCCGTCGGGTCTCACCGTGAGCGTCACGGTCTGCCCGGCCGCCAGGTCGAACGGCGGCGTGGTGGCCCAGTGCACCCTCTCGTCGTCGGCGTCGAGCTTGCCTTCGAAGACCGTCTTCTCGCCGGCCGAGAGCGTGAAGGTGGACTCGCCGTCATTCTCGTCGTAGAAGGAGACGTAGGCCCGGTAACGGCCGGCCTGGCCGTCGAAGCGCAGGTTCGCGCGGGCGGTCTTGCCGGTCGCCTTCAGGTTCACCGGCCCCTCGGGAACGTATCCCTCGAGCTGCCAGTCGCGGACCGGGCGGGTGACCAGGCGGAGCGGCGCGGTGAGCTGCGCGGCCGAAGCGAACACGGCGGGCCGGCCGATGGGGTCCGTTGCGGCGTAGCTGCCGGTCAGGATCGCCCGGCCGCCGGCCCGCACCCAGGCGAGGAGCCCGTCCGCCGTGGCCTGGTCGGTATAGCTGACGTTCGGCACCACCAGCGTGTCGACACCGGCCAGGCCGTGCTCGGACAGGTCCTGCGCGTCGGCCACCTCGAAGGGGATCCCGGCCGAGCCGAGCGCCCTGGCCAGCCCCTCCAGGTTCTGGTGGCGAGAGTCCTGAAGGGTGGTGGCGCTGGAGTAGAGGAGCGCCACGTTGGCGCCGGGCTGATTGTCGGCCTATCTCTACCAGCAGAGCAAAGGACGCTATCTGATCGTGAGCGATGGCCCGGTGGATGCGCCGGCAGAAGGGGTCCTGCAGGTCGGTGATGGGGAGCGAGGGGAAGAGGTTGTAGGCGGGGATGTAGACGCCGCCGTTGGCGGCGGCCTCGGCGATGGCGAGGCTGAACTCCTCGGGGAGTGGCGAGGAGGGGTAGAAGTTGTAGTGCATGCCCTCGTTCCAGGTCTTCACGCCCCGCTCGGCGCCGATCTTCTCGGGCAGGTAGGCGAGGATGCCGGTGGGCCGGCCGTGCCCGGCGGCGAGGCCGATCTTGTAGCGCAGGGCGTTGTTCTCGAACGGCGGGTGGCTCATGGTCTCGTAGAAGACGAGGTCGATGGCGCCCGATTCGACCAGCGCCATGCCGTAGCCCGGGAGCGAGCCAAGGTTCGGGGAGATCAGCAGCGGCGGGTTGTGGGCGTGGTTGAAGTCGTGGAGCATCCGGTAGTAGGCGACGAGCGCCTCGTTGTTGAAGGCGCGGCTGGCGGCGGAGCGCGGGTCGTTCCAGAGCTTGGGCATGTCGTCGCCGGGCTCCAGGCCGTGGGCGGCGGCCCAGGCCCGCCAGGCGGCGATCGCCTGCGGCCGATGGTCATCGTTGACGTAGACGTTGTCGTAGAAGACCGCCGCGGTGTCGGGCAGGTCCCAGACCTGCCGGGTGCGCTCGCGGACGTACTCGGGCCAGGCCGGCGCGAAGAGGCAGCCGTAGCGCCGGACAGGGTTGCCGTAGGCCAGGAACTCGCTCTTGTCGGGCTCGAGCAGGACGGCGTCGCGCAAGGCCGGCTGCTTGGCGATCTCGGCGGTGGTGACGGTGCGGCTGCAGACGTACGGCATGTAGCGCAGGCCCCGCTGACGCGCGTACTCCGCGGTGGCGGGGGACTCGAAAGAGCCGCCGTGGATGAAGGTCTGCCCGCCGTCGGCGAAGAGGTCCACCAGATCACGGGTGGCGCGGGAGTAGTGGAGGCACCAGTAGAGCCGGCCGCGCTGGGCCCAGTCGGGCAGCTCGGGCTGCGGCGCCCAGTGGGCGAAGGTCGGTGAGAGACAGAGGAGCAGGAGGCAGAGGCGGCGGGCCATGGCGCGACTCCGGGTCGGCAAACTTCGGGTCGCACGGCGCATCACCTTCGTCGCGCCGGCCCTCGCCAACCGCGCCGCGCGCCGCGGCCCGGACCCGGCAGGAACAGCCTCCTCCCCGGTCAATCCTCGCGCGAGCCACCCGGACGGAGGTCTCCATGGTGTACCCCAGCTTCGACCTGGCCGGCCAGTGGGCCCTGGTCACCGGCGCGACGCGCGGCATCGGGCAGCACGCCGCGCTCACCCTGGCCCACGCCGGCGCCAACGTGGTTTGCTCCGGCCGCGACCAGGCCGCGCTCGACGAGACCCTCATCGGCCTTAGCGCCTCCGGCCGGCAGGCTGTGGGGATCGTCGCCGAGCTGTCCGACGCCGACCAGGTGAGGCGCCTTGGCGAGCAGGCCGTGAAGGCCAGCGGGGGGATCTCCATCCTGGTCAACAACGCCGGCCTGTCGCACGTCGAGCCGTCCGTCTCCGCCACCGTGGAGCACTGGGACGAGACCCTCGACGTCAACCTCCGCGCGCCCTTCCTCCTCAGCCAGACCGTGGTGGACGGGATGATCAAGCTCGGCGGCGGGTCCATCATCAACGTCGCCTCCGCTGCGGCGCACAACGGCCTGCGCGAGCACGCCGCCTACTGCGCCAGCAAGGGCGGGCTGATCCTCCTCACCCAGACCCTCGCCCTCGAGTGGGCCGACTACAACATCCGCGTCAACGCCGTGTCGCCCACGGTGATCCTCACGCCCATGGGCGAGCGCGTGTGGGGCGACCCGGCCAAACGCGACCCGATGCTCGCCAAGATCCCGCTCGGCCGCTTCGGCTACCCTGTCGACGTGAGCGGGGCGATCCTCTACCTGGCCTCGAGCGCCTCCAACATGGTCACCGGCACCACCCTCGTGGTGGACGGCGGCTACGGCGCGCAGTGAGCGGGAGCAACGTCCGATGCGAACCCACCACGCCCGCTGGGCCATCCTCCTGCTGGCCGTCGCCGCCCTCGCCCGGGCGGAGGTCAAGGTGCAAGTCGCCGTCGACCGGCCCGACGCCCTCTACCACCTCGGCGACAGAGCGCGCTTCACCGTGACGCTCGACAACGGCGGCGCAGCCGTGGCCACCGGCACCCTCGCCTGGCAGCTCAGCAACGACGGCGTGGGGAACCTCGGTGGCGAACAGAAGCCGGTCGGCCCCGAACCACTGGTGGTGGAAGGCACGCTCGCCGAGTCGGGCATCCTGCGCCTCAGCGTGACCTGGAAGGACGGCGACACCGTCTCCCGCGGCTTCGGCGGCGCGGCCTACGACCCTGAGGGACTCCTCCCCAGCGACCCGCCTGCCGACTTCCGCACCTGGTGGGACGTGCAGAAGGCGCTGCTGAAGGACACCCCCGCCGACCCGCAGCTCGTGCCCAAGCCCGACATCAAGCCGGACACCGTGGCGACCAGCCAGCTCAGCCTGGCGGTGCTCGACGGCGGGCGGATCCGCGGCTGGTACTGCAAGCCCAAGGCCGAGGGCAAGTATCCGGCCATCCTCACGGTGCCCGGCGCCGGAGTGAGCGCGATCGGCCCGTCGACCGGGCAGGCCGTCGCGGGCTGGCTGAGCATCAACATCAGTGTCCACGACCAGCCGCTCGACGAGAGCAAGGAGTTCTACGCCGCGCTCAGTGCGCAGGGCGGCGCGCTGGCTGGCTATCCCGCTCAAGGCCGCGAGAGCCGCGACACCTACTACTACCGGCGCGTCTTCCTCGGCTTCGTGCGCTGCATCGACTTCCTCACCAGCCAGCCCGAGTGGGACGGCAAGAACGTGGTGGTGATGGGCTCCAGCCAGGGCGGCGGCTCGACCATCGTGGCCGCCGGGCTCGACCCGCGCGTCACCTGTGCCTGCGCTAACGTGCCGGCGATGTGCTACCACGACGGGCTCTTGTCTGGCAAGATCAGCGGCTGGCCGCGGCTGATCCCCAACGCCGAGGCCAAGGACGTGATCGAAACCGCCGGCTACTACGACGCGGCGCACTTCGCCAAGTACATCACCTGTCCCACCCTGGTGACCGTCGGGCTGATCGACCAGACCTGCCCGGCGACCAGCGTCTACGCCGCTTACAACGCCATCCCGGGCGAGCAGAAGAAGCTCTACGTCTACCCGAGCATGGGCCACTCCGTGCCGCCGGACTGGGGCAAGATCACCAGCGACTGGATCGCCGCGCACAAGCAGTGAACGCTTGCGGGCGAGGAGACCTCGCCCCTACGCCGGCCGCCCCGCACGACCGGGACCGGCAGGGGCGGGGTCTCCCCGCCCGTCCGCTCCGGGCCAATGAGGTGGCGCGACACGCCGTTGGCGTGTCCCTACTTCAGGGAGTCCCGGAACCCCTGCCACAAGGTCGGCAGGTCGTCCCCGGCCAACTCCTTGAAGACCCCGTCGTTGTACCGCCGGCGGCGCATGCTCTCGTTGAGCCGGCGGATGAACTCACCGCCCTTGGTCCGCTCGATCCAGTCGAGGAACGCGCCGGCCTCGCCGTAGCCGTGGCGGTAGTCCACCTTGTCGGCGTTGAGGTGGTGGAAGCGCCCCTTCTCGGGCTCGAAGATGAAGTACCTGAACCAATCGGCGATGCCCTCGGTGACCCAGAACTCCCCGCCGTTGTAGCGCTGCTGCCAGTGGACCAGCTCGTGGATCAGGCAGCCGAGGTCGTCCGGGTGGTCACGCAGCCACTTGTCGCTGCAATAGATGCCGTCCGAGGTGTAGGCGATGCCGGGCATCTTCTTCAGCGCCAGGTTGACGCTCCGCGGCGCGCGGAAGCCCTCGCTCTGGAGCATCTCGGCCATCACCGGCCACCAGCGTTCGAGCAGGTCGGGGATCTGCGCGGCCCACGCGGCCAGGTCGGGCGCCTCCGAGCAGTCGAGGCGGACCTCGAAGGGATACTGGAAGGCCGGCAGCGCCGGGGTGGTG
>JACPDV010000682.1 GCA_016183835.1 Armatimonadota bacterium | reverse complement strand
TGGTCCGGCGCGAAGACGGCCAGGCCGGCGTCGCCCATGAACTTGACGATGCGGCACGAGGCAGGGTGGAGCCGCTCGGCGGCGAGCGCGTAGAAGGCGTGGAGGAACGAGGCGATGCGCAGGTCCTCGTCCGACGAGGCCCACTCGGCGAAGCGTGAGAGATCGAAGAACGTGACGCCGAGCGTCTCGACGCGGCAGCCGGGGGGTACGGCGGGCGGATCAACGGGCACGGACATGGTCTTGCTCCTGTGGCGTGTAACGTTGGTCTGGGCCGCCCGGGGGCGGCCGACCCAACTGCGACCATTATCGCAGGAGCCGGGACGTCGGTGCGGGGAGTTTCGTTGCGATTGTGTGACGGCCGCGAGTGCGGCTGGTAGGGGCGACCGGCAGGTCGCCCGCGATCACAACCGGCCACCGCCGACGGGCGACCTGCCGGTCGCCCCTACCGGCCGGCTTCCTGCGCTGACGGCCTGCCGGCCGGGCTGCCTGTCCTCAGATCACGCCCCACTTCGCAACCTCGGGCGGCGGGGAGTAGACCCGGGCGGCCAGCTCGCGGTCGAACATGAGCAGCGCCGGGCCGGTATCGCCGATGAGCCTCAGCGTGTCGCGCAGCTCGCGCGCCGTGGCCTCTTCCTCCACCTGCTCGTTGACGAACCACTGCAGGAACGAGGCCGTGGCGTGGTCCCTCTCGGCCAGGGCCAGGTCCACGATCTCGTTGATCCAGGCGGTCACCTTCTGCTCGTGTTCGACCACCTTGCCGAACGCGTCGAGCGGAGAGTCGAAGCCGGTCTCCGGTCCCTCGACGGGCTGCAGGAGCACCCGCCCGCCGGCCTGGGCCAGGTAGCCGAACATCATCAGCCCGTGGTTCTCCTCTTCGCGGTGCTGCACCCGCATCCAGTGCGCGAAGCCCTTGAGGCCCAGATCCTCGAAGTAGGCCGCCATCGACAGGTAGAGGTACCCCGAGAACAGCTCGCGGCTGATCTGCGTGTTGATGGCTGCCTGCATCCTCTCGCTCAGCATGGCCGTGCTCCTGGCGTGCGCGCGGGTTCGCCCGGGTGCAATCGAGTCCTGCGCGTGGCGAGCCGCGAAACCCGAGGGTGGCCGGAGGGGGTTGACTCGGTGGGGCGCACCGCGCATGCTCCCCCACGGCTGTCGCGCACCGGACGACCGACTGGCATGGACATCGACCAAGAACAGAGCCCCGGAGCCGAAGGCGCCGTCCGCCTGGACCAGCGCACCACCGACCTGGGTACCGCGGCGCTGGGTCCGCTGATGGTCAGGCTGAGCATCCCCGGCATGGTGGGCATGCTCAGCATGGCGCTCTACAACCTGGTCGATACCTACTGGGTCAGCGGCCTGCCCTACGGCACCACGGCCATTGCCGCGCTGACCGTGCTGATGCCCTACCAGATGGTCGCCGGGGCAGTGGGGATGGGCATCAGCGCGGGCGTGATGTCGCTGGTCTCCCGCCGTTTCGGCGCGGTGCGGGTGGAGGACGCCAACAGCGCCGCGGGTCAGGGCATCCTCCTGTCGCTGGCGGCGGGCTGCGCGTTCATGCTCCTCGGCGCCACGTGTGCGCTGCCGCTGGTCCGCGCGCTGGGGGCCAAAGCCGAGGTCGAGGCCGCCTCCGCGGCGTTCCTCCGCACCGTCTCGCTGGGCTTCCCGCTGGCCATGCTGGCGGGCGTGCTGGGCGGCATGTTCCGCGGCGCGGGCAACACGTTCACCCCGATGACCATTCAGCTCTGGGGCACGGCCGTGACCGCGGCACTGGACCCGTTCCTGATCTACGGCTGGTGCGGCTTCCCCCGGCTGGAGCTGCAGGGCGCGGCGCTGGCGACCATTGTCGGGCAGGCGGTGGCGGCCTCCATCGCCATCCGCTACATGGGCGGGCCGCGGAGCGGCTACGAGGTGCGGGCGGAGCATCTCCGGCTGCAGTGGGAGGTGATCCGCGACATCGCGCAGGTGGGCGCCCCGGCGGCGGCGACCTGGTGGTTGCGGGCCATCGTGCAGTCCATCACCAACCACGTCCTGGCCGGCTTCGGCGCGGCGGCGGTGGCCGCGGTGGGGCTGGGCGGGCGGGTCTTCTTCCTCCTCATCGCCCTCCTCGGCGGGTCGGTCAACCAGGCGCTGACGCCCATCACCGGCTACGCCTTCGGCGCCCGCGACTACCGCCGGATGTGGCGGGCGTACCGGATCGCCGCGGTGTGGACCGGCGTGGGTGGGCTGATCCTGGGCTACCTGATCTTCGCCTTCGCCCATCCCATGCTGCGCATCTTCACCCGCGACCCGGAGCTCGAGCGGCTGGGCGTGCTGTCGCTGCGGCTGACGGTCTGCACCTTCTTCCTCGTGGAGCCGCAGATGATGGCGGTCTTCTCGCTCCAGGGGATGGGCATGGGCGGCCGGGCGATGTGGCTGACGGTGTGGCGCGCGGTCTTGCTGGTGGTGCCGCTGCTCTTCCTGCTGACCCGCTTCTTCGGCGTGACCGGCGCGTACGTCGCGCAGCCGGTGGCCGACGTGCTGGCGCTGTTCATGGCGGCTTGGGTGATGGTCAAAGTCTACCGCCGCTACCCGCCGGAGCCGGTCAGCAGCCCTTGAGCGGCGGCTCCTCCCGCGGTGCGCGCCGCCGCATGACGCCGAGGATGGCCGCCCACTCGTGCGGCTCCAGCGGCCTCAGCAACCGGCCGGCGAGCAGGTAGACCGCCGCCGAGAGCAGCGCCCGCAGCCACCAGGGCGCCATCCCCAGCGCCCACCACGCCGCCGCCATCGCCAGCGCCATCGCCGCCGGGCGCGCCAGGACCGCGAGCCACGACACCCGGACCAGTCGTGCGACCAAGACCGCGGAGACGAGGAACGTGATGCCCTCCGCCGCCAGCCGCCCGGAGGCCGCGCCCACCAGCCCCCAGCTCGCCACCAGCGCCCGGCAGACCAGCACGTTGGCCGCCAGGCCGGCCGCCATCGCCGCCACCACGCACCACGGCCGGTCGTGGAGGTAGAGCACCCAGTGCAGCACCGCCTCGACGAAGACCAACGGCGTCAGCCACACGAGCACCGCCAGCGCCGGCCACGCCGGCCGGTACTCGAGCCCCTTGAAGATCTGCATCACCTGCGGCGCGAGCAGGCAGAGCAGCAGGGCGAACGGGAGGAACGCCAGCACGCCGAAGCGCAGCACGCCCTCCATCCGACGCTGGAGCGGCTCCGCCCCCTCGCTCTTCGCCCGGGCGAGCATCGGCGCGATGGCGGTGAACACCACCATCGCCCCCGCCACACACATGTCCAGCACCTTGTAGGGCACGCCATACTGCCCGAGCTGTGTCTCGGTCAGCCGGTGGCGGACGAAGACGAGATCGACCCGCCCGCTCCACGCCGCCACCTGACCCGCGGCCGCCACGCCGGTGGCCAGCCGGAGCATCGTGAACGCGAGCCGGTTGGACCAGCCCAGCCGCAACAGCGAGCCGCCGGCGAGGCGCGACGCGGCGCGCCAGGTCAACGCGGTCTGCACCAGCGTGCCGGCGAGCTGGCTCGCCACCGCGTACGCGATCGGCCGGCCCAGCAGCACCCCGGCGATGGTGCCGGCGCTCACCGTCAGCCCGAACAACGTGGACGCCACCGCCGAGGCGCGGAACGCCTCGTGCCCCTGCAGCGCATCGTCGAACGTCAGCCCCACCTGCTGCAGCACGCAGGCCGACAGGAGGAGCATCAGGATCCACCGCTCGCGCGCGGTGGCATCGCCGTGGACCGACCACCAGCCGGCGGCGGCGAGAATCACGAGGGCGAGGAGGAGGCGGATGCTGAGCGCCTGCGCCACCAGCTCGCGAGTACGCTCGGGCTGCTGCGCGAGGTCGCGGACGAGGGGCACGCCCAGCCGGAAGCCGCACAAGACGCCCCACGCCGCGGCCAATTGCAG
>JACPDV010000681.1 GCA_016183835.1 Armatimonadota bacterium | reverse complement strand
GTGTGGTGGTCCACGTCGTAGGCCGGGTTGGCGCCCAGTTTGGCCAGGTCGAGGTCGTAGACCAGGGCGTAGCCCTTCGATTCGGGCGCCTTGGCCGTCAGCGTGTCGGGCACTTCACCGCAGCGGAACGGCCGCGCCGGCAGTCCTTCCTTGTTCATCAGGTTGGGCATGGCCAGCTCGGTCCAGGCGAAGGTCACCGCGGCGGCCTGCTTCACGTCCGGCGCCGAGACCACGACGGCGTTGCCGTCGATCTCGGCGGTGGCGTCGAGCCAGCCGGTGTCGGTGCCGATGATGCGGAACCAGTCGAGCGGCTTGCCGTCACGCGAGGCCAGGCCGGAGCCCACGTTGTCGAACTCGAGGCGGACCTTGCCGCCTTCGATCGTCATGGACTTGTAGGTGGGGCCTTGGCACACCACGTCGTTCCGCCCGTAGGTGTTGCGGAGCGCCAGGAGCGCCAGCCGGCGGCCCACCTCCTGCTTGTTCTTGGGATGGATGTCGGGCAGTTCGCCGATGTCGTTGGTGACCACCTCGCCGGTGTTGGGCTCACGCCCCAACAGCGCGGCCTGGGCTTCCCAGAACTCCGGCAGCTTGGTGGGCGGCTGGTCGCCGTAGTGGAAGGGGGCGATCTGCACGTAGTAGAAGGGGAAGTCGCCCTGCGCCCAGAGCTGCCGCCAGCCGCGGATCAGCGCCTGCATCTTGGCGGCGTACAACATGCCATCCCAACGGTTGGACTCGCCCTGGTACCAGATCGCGCCGCGCATGGCGTAGGGGATCAGCGGGTGGATCATGTCGTTATAGAGGGCGGTGGGCTGCTGCTGCTTGTTCTGCTCCACTTGGTCGGTGATGGGCCGCAGGCCGCCGGGGTAGGCCGGCGCGGGATCCAGCACGCCCTCGGCCGCGAGCGCCGCCTTGGCCTTGGCGGTCCAGGCGTCGAGCTTGGTCAGGTAGTTGCCCAGGGTGGTCTTGTAAGACTCGGTGTGCGGATCGGCGAGGAGCACCCGGTCGAGCCAGGCCTTCGTCTCCGGCACCGCGGCGTAGCCCACGGGCGGGATCCACGGCTCGATCAGCGTGCCGCCCCACGACGAGTTGAGCAGCCCGATGGGCACTTTGAGCTGCTTTTCGAGCTCGCGCGCCATGAAGTAGCCGCAAGCGGTGAAGCCGCCCACAGTGTCGGGCGTGCAGACGGTCCACTTCGGCGCGCCCGGCAGATCGTCGGTGGGGAACGGCGCGGGGACCAGCGGCACGCCGAGCTGGCGGATCTGCGGGTGGTCGCCGGCCGCCTTCTCAGCGTCCCAGTTGATGCAGCTCGCCACCACCATCTGCATGTTCGACTGGCCCGAGCAGAGCCACACCTCGCCCACCAGCACGTCGTCGAGGGTGATGGTGTTGTTGCCCTGGACCACCACGGTGAACGGTCCGCCGGCGGCCGCGGGCGGCAGCTCGAGCTTCCACTTGCCGTCCCGTCCGGTGGTGGCGGTGACGGCGGCGCCGTCGCCCGGTTTCACGCTGACCTGCTCGCCCGCGTCGGCCCAGCCCCAGAAGGGGAGCTTGGCGTCGCGCTGGAGCACCATGTGGCTGCCGAAGACCTTGGGCAGCATCACGTCGGCCTGCGCCGCGGCAGCCGCCACCAGCGCCGCCAGCAACGCCCAGCGAAGCCCGAACCGTTTCATCCCGCGTCTCACTTCCTGATCGTGATGTAGTCGAGGCCCATCAAGAACCCTTTGGACCGCTCGTTCTTGCCCGCCGCGGTGAACCGCAAGACGTGCGGCCCGGCGGTCAGATCCACGCTCCCCAGGGTGAGCGGCTTGGTCTGCAGGACCTGCTCGGACCAGCAATCCACCGGTTGGCCCAGGGGCTTGCCGTCCAGCGCGGCCTGCACCCTCGCGTAGTCCCACGAAGTCGTGTAGCGTACCACCACCTCGTACTTCCCGTCACTGGGTACGTTGGCCGTGATCTCGATGAACGCGCCCTGCCGGTACGACGGCTGCACCCACAGGTGGTGCCCGCCGAGCCAAGCGTCGCCCAGGTTCTGGATCTCGTAGCCGCAGGCGTCGGTCTTCGAGACCATCGCCCACACGCCGGGGGTGCTCTCGGCGGGATGGATGATCAGCGGTTCCCAGCGGAAGTAGTCCATCCCCACGCGGTAGCCGCCGGACTTGGCGTTCTTGCCCACTACGCGGAGCTCGACGTCCCTGTCACCGGCGGGGAGGGGGCCGAGCGGCAGGACAGCCGGGCCGGGGTGCTTGGCGGCGTCGTAGAGGTCAAAGGTCGGCCCCACGGGCTTGCCGGCCACGAAGGCCTGGATGATGCCGCACTCGGGCGCGTACATCGGCCGCAGGCCGAGCACGTAGCTGCGCGCCGGACCCTCGGGGAGCTGGAGCCGCAAGCCCTGCCCTTCGGCGGCGGCGTGCCAGCCCCTCACCCGGCCGGCGCTCACGCCGCGCATGATGTCCGTGTGGGGCGCCTCGGCGCCGTGGGTGGTGCCGGCCACCGTGAGCTCCTCCGCCTCGATGGCGCCGCGCTCGCGTCGCGCCGGCGGGAGCTGGAAGCAGTCCACCACCGCGCGGCCGGCGCTGGTGGCCACCAACAGCGACTTGTGCGGGCCGGCCGCCAGGAAGACCCCAGCCAGCTCGATCTGGTTGGCCGCGGGCTTGGCCTCGGCGGCCAGGCGCTCGCCCTCCAGCTCGAGCGTCAGTTCCGCCGCCCCGGCGTCGCCGGCGGTGATGATCCGCGGGTAATACACGGTCCCGGCGTCCACGCTCAGCACCAGGTCGCCCAGCACCTGGCCCGCCGTCGCGTGGCCGTAGTCCACCGCCTGCTCGCCGTTGAACGGCTTGTCGCGGTCCTGGTCGCCCACGATCTTGCCGGCGCCGCCGGTGAGCAGGTCCTCGGCCTCCAGGCAGAAGGGCATGTCGGCGCCGGTGTTGCGCAGGTCGGCGGGGGTGATGTCGCGGAACGTGTCGCTCCGCCAGGCCATCGTGCCGGGCTTGACGCCGGGCCGGTCGGCGCCCACGTAGGTCTTCCCGTTCAGCTCGGCGAAGGGCGGCGTCAGCTCCTTCTGGTACCAGTAGCCGACGCTGTTGTACTCCTCCTGCTTGGTGTTCCCGTCCCACACGCCGTAGTTCTCGATGGTCATCCTGAAGCGCTGGGTGAACGGGATCAAGTCCATGAAGTGCCAGCGGAAGGGGCAGGTGCGCGTGGCGGAATCGTAGCTGCAGCCCCAGCTCGGGCCGGGCAGGAAGCGGATCCCCCAGGCCTTCTCATCGCCCTCTCCCCACCAGCCGGGCAGCGGGTGGTCGATCTGCAGCGTCATGCCCACGAAGTGGCCGGTGCCGGCGGTCTCCACGAAGGGGTAGTCGAAGGTGGCGCAGTGCTTCTCGCTCCGCCAGCGGGCGTAGAAATAGCAGGTGTCGTCGGCGAGCTGCGCGGGAGCCCACGCCACCTCGTACTCCACCTCGGCCGGCACCGAGGCGTAGCTCGACAGCTCGAGTCGGCCCGTGCGGCGGAAGGGCATGGGGTAGTAGAACCAGTGGTTGCCCTCGCGGCAGCCGGCGATCAGCGAGGTGTACTCGGCGGCGGTCCAGTCGTAGCCGAAGAACGGCCCGAGCGGACTGAGCACCTGCGGCCAGGCGGCGCCGTCCCAGGTGCCCTTGAGGACCAGCTTGCGCGGCCAGCCGCGCTGCGGGCAGTTCACCTTCGCGCGGATGGCGCGGACCATGCCCGGCCCGGCCAGGTCCGCCAGCACGATCGTCTGCCCGGGCTGCAAGGTGATGGTCTTGGCGATGGTCGCCTGCCCCGGCAGGGAGGGCTTGGGATCCACGCCGGGGCGGCCCCAGTACTCGGCCGCCACCTTCAGCGCCGCGGTCTCGTCCTCGCTCAGGTTGGGCGAGAAGCCGGGCACCTGCCAGTCGGCCGGGAACTTGAGGTAGTTGAAGTGGTAGTACTGCCCATGCCGCGCGTCGGCGACGATTTTGATGTGCTTGCTGAAGGGGATGGGCACATAGCAGTCGGAGGCGGCCACGCCCTCGCGCTTCCACACCAGCGGCTGGATGAACGGCGGCTGGTCACCGGTGAAGAGCCGGATGAAGTCGCTCTCGAAGACCGGCGTGGCGGCGCCGTCGAGGTAGATGCGGATCTTCCCCTGCGGGTTGGCCGACCAGACCCGGTAGATGCAGCCGGGCCCGTCCTGGTCCATCATCACGGCCTCGCCGTTGGGGTCGACGCGGAGGTACTGCCCGGCGTCGCCGTTGGCGCCCCAGTTGTCCAGCTCGCTTCGATCCCAGCTCGAGTACTGCCCGCCGGTCACGCCGGCCTGAACGTGCGTCAGCCGGTCGAGGTCGGTGAGCTGGTGGATCAGGTCGGTGTAGGTGAGCGTTTTCGCCGTGGCCGGGAGGGCGGCGGCGAGGAGGATGGCGAGCAGTGTCTTCATGGTCGTACCCCTCATGTCTGCGTAGGGGCGACCCTTGTGGTCGCCCCCTCCGGTACGGCTCGCGTACGGCCCAGGCGGACGGGCGACCACGAGGGTCGCCCCTACGGCAACACGCCTCGGCTCGGCGCCGTCATGGCGCGTGGCTCAGATCCACAATTCGCAGATGTCATCCACGGTCCACTCGACCGTGCGGTCGTCCAGCTTCTTCACCTCCGGGCTGCGCGCGAGATAGCCGTCCACGCTGCAC
>JACPDV010000168.1 GCA_016183835.1 Armatimonadota bacterium | reverse complement strand
GAGGGGGCAGGGGGAGGTCACGGGCCGTGGCGCGCTCGACCGCAGGCGCCGGCGGAGACTGGACCTCCCCCTGCCCCCTCCTTGGCAAGGAGGGGGTGGCGGATAGCCGGCTCTGGACCCACGCCGCCTGACCCACGAGCACGTAATGGCCGTCGACACTCGCCGCCGCCCCGCCGCCCGCCGTGGCGGCGAACTCCGTGGCCGGCGGCAGGTCGAGTCCGCGCTCTCGCGCCGCCGCCACGATGGCCCGGCCGTACGGGTGCTCGCTCCCCGCCTCCGCCGCGGCGGCCAGGCGCAACAGCTCCATCTCGCCGCCCTCCAGCGCCAGGCTCTCGCGCAACGCCGGCTCGCCGCTGGTCAGCGTGCCGGTCTTGTCGAAGACCATCAGGTCCACCGCGGCGAGCGTCTCCAGCGCGGTGCCGTTCTTCACCAGCACGCCGAGCTTCGCGCCGCGGCCGGTGCCGACCATGATCGCCGTCGGCGTGGCCAGGCCGAGCGCGCAGGGGCAGGCGATGATCAGCACCGCCACGGCATGGGTCAGCGCCGGCTCGAGCCCGGCAGGGAGCCAGGCGAGGAAGGTCACGGCCGCGATCACGATCACGCACGGCACGAAGATCGCCGCCGTACGGTCGGCGAGCCGCTGGATCGGCGCCTTGCTGCCCTGCGCCTCGCGCACCAGGGCGATCATCCGGCCCAGCACCGTGGCCGCACCCACCGCCGTGGCGCGCACCCGCAAGACACCGGTCAGATTGAGCGTCGCGCCGAGCACGGCGTCCCCCGGGCCGCGCTCCACCGGGACGCTCTCGCCGGTCATGGCGCTCTCGTCGAGGCTGCTCCGCCCCTCGACCACGTCGCCGTCCACCGGGATCGCCTCGCCCGGCCGGACTTCGAGCACGTCGCCGGCCCACACGTCCGCAGCCGGCACCTCGCGGGTCTCGCCGTCGGCCACCAGCCGGGCGGTGCGCGGCCGCAGGTCCAGCAGCGCGCGGAGCGCCTCGCCGGTCCGCCGCCGCGCGAGGGCCTCGAGCAGTCGGCCGATCAGGATGAAGGCGATGATCATCGCCGCGGTGTCGAAGTAGAGGTGCCCGGGGTGGCCCATCCGGGCGAGGCTGGCGAGGAACGCCACGCTGCTGCCCAGCGAGATCAGCACGTTCATGTCGGCGTGCCCGTGCCGGACGGCCCGGAGCGCGCCACGGTGGTAGGGCCAGCCGCCCCAGAGGAAGACGGGCAGCGCCAGGACGAGCTGCAGGAGCGGCGGCACGCCGGGCCGGAACATGGCGAGCATGAGCAGCACGGCGAGCGGCAGGCTGACGGCGAGGCGGCAGGTGAGGTCGCGCACCTCGGCGTGGTACTCGTCCTCGCGGGCGGCCTCGGCGGCCTCGGTCAGCTCGGCGGCGTCGAACCCGGCCTGGCGGACGGCCTCGATCAGCCCCGGCAGGTCCACGGCCTCCGGGTCGTAGCCCACGTCGGCCGAGGCGTTGCCGAAGCTGACCTCGGCCTGCCGCACGCCGCTCGTGGCGCGGAGGGCCTTCTCGATCCCCGCGGCGCAGCCGGCGCACTTCATGCCGCGCAGCGCGAGGCGGACGCTCTGACTGTCATCAGCGGACATGGGCGCTCCCTTGTGCAAGAAAGGCCGTGGCGCCCCCGGTGGGTTCCCGGCGACCGCGCAAAGGACCTGCCCCCGCGCGGGGCCAAATACCCGCCATGCCGCTCGCCCTGCTGGCTCTCGTCCTCGCCGCGCCGGCGCCGTATGCCTGGCGGACGCTGCCGCTCGACGGCGGCGGCGACGTGCGGTGCCTGGCCGCCAGCCCGCTCACACCCGACCTGGTGCTGTGCGGCGGCAGCCTGGCGGGGATCCACCGCAGCCTCGACGGCGGGATCACTTGGACACCGGCCAACGCCGGCCTGCGCAGCGACGCCGACCTGGCCGTCGCCGCGCTGGAGTGGCATCCGACCGACCCGCAGCGGGTCTACGCGGCCACCGGCCGCTGCGACGGGCGGCTCGCCGGCGACTGGGGCGGGCTGCTCGTCAGCGCCGACCGCGGCCGGAGCTGGACGCTGCGCAGCCGGGAAGTGCGCTTCGGCGGCGCCGGCGAGGAGCCGCAGGGGCCGCATCTGCTGGTCACCGACTCGTTCCGCCCCGACCTGCTGTGGGCGGCCACCGCCTGGGACGGGGTGCTGGTCTCCACCGATCGTGGCGCCACGTGGCGCCGGCAGGGCCCGGCCGACGTGTTTCTGACCAGCCTCGGCCGCACGTCGGACGGCACCCTGTACGCCGGGGCGGTGGCGGCGCGCGGCCGGCCGGGCGGGCTCTACCGGCTGGGCAGGGGCGACACACAGTGGGTGCGCGTCTACGAGGGCGCGGTGGCCGACCTGGCGGTGGCCGCCAGCGAGGCCGGCCGGGTGCTCCTCGCCACGCCCGACAAAGGGCTGCTCCGCACCGCCGACGCGGGGCGCACGTGGATCAACGTGACCCCCGCCGGGTTCGCCGAGCGGCTCGCGGCGGCCACGGTGGCGTTCTCGCCGTCTCACCCGCAAGTGGGCGTGGCGGCGGGCGCCGAGCGCGCGTTGCAGCGGCGGCATTCCAACGTGTTCATTACCCTCGACGGCGGGCGGAGCTGGCAGCCGGCGTTCGACCGGCCGGACGAGGCGGTCCACGTGCCCGTGGGGCTGTGGATCGAACCGGACCGTTTCGGCCGTACGCCCGCCTGCGCCGCGTTCGACCCGCACACGCCGCGGCGGCTCTGGATCGGCTGTGGCGACGGCGTGTGGGGCACACACGACGGCGCGGCCAACTGGTTCTGCGGGCTCCGCGGGCTGCGCAGCAGCGTGGTGGAGCAGATCGCGCTGGACCCCTACACCCCCGAAACGGCGTGGCTGGGGCTGGCCGAGGTCGGAATCTTCAGGGCGGACCTGCGGCCCTTCGCGGTGGCGCCGCTGGGCGGCAACGGCGTGTCGGTGACCGGGTCGCCGGGGCTCTTGGCACGGCGCGGCCCGGCGGGCTCGCGGGTGGTGCTGGCGCGGGGCCGGGCGCTCTGGCTGCAGGACGAGATGGGCCGTTGGCGCGAGGCGGCGGGCCAGGCGCCGGGCGAGCTGGGGCGCATCGAGCAGCTTTCCGACGGCGCGATGCTCGCCGAATGCTCGGGCCTGCCGCTCCAGCTCACCCGCGACGTGGGCGCCACCTGGGAAACGTGGGGCCGCCCGCCCGCCGCCGGCGGACGGCCACTGGCGCTCGATCTGCCGGCCTTCCTGGACGATCTGGGGCGCGAGGCCGTGGCGATGCACCCGGAGCAGGGGCTGTTCCTGACCCGTGACGGCGGCGAGACGTGGCATCCGGGCGGCGCCGGGCTGCCCGACCTGCTCCCCGCTGTCGGTGTGGCGCAGTCTGGATCGCGGCGAGACCTTCGAGCGCGTGTTCGCGCGCCCGGTGTCGGCGCTGGCGGTGGAGCGCCCCGGCGGGCGGGTGATCGTAGCGGCGGCGGCGAGCTGGCGCGACCACCACGAACCCGGTTTGCTGGTCAGCGACGACCGCGGCGAGACGTGGCAGCCGCTGCCGGGCGAGTGGCCGGTGCACCGGCGGATCGCCCTTGTCGTGCCCGACCCTCGCGTGCCCGGCCGCTTGTGGGTGGGCACCGCGGGGAACGGCGCGCTGGTGGGCGAGCCGGTGGCGGACGGAGGGTGAGCGTGGGCCGCGGGGAAAGCGCCGGGCGGAGCACGCCATGGAGCTTTCCATCACCACCGACTACGAGGTCAGCGACAGCATCCCGCGCGCCGATCAGTGCCGCCGCATGCGCGCCGCCGGGTTCACCTGGGCCCACTGGTGCTACGACTGGGCTGACGACGTGGTCTACGGCGAGGCCGGGCTGGCCGTGGTGCGCGGGCAGCTCACGGGCGCCGGGCTCAAGCTGCTCGACACCCACGGCGTCTGCTGGAGCGGCGCCCGCGAGTTCGACCCTGATTCCGCCAGGCGCGCCCGGGCCGACGAGCTGCACCGCGACCGGCTGCTCATGACGAAAGCGCTGGGCGGCGACACGGTCGTGATTCATCCCGCCACCGGTGACGACCAGAACGGCGCGCTGGCCCGCCAGATCAACGCCATCCGCGCCCTCGAGCCGCTGATCCGCGAGCTGGGCGTGACCCTCTCCATCGAGAACACCTGGCCGAAAGAGATCGACCACGCGGTGATCCCCGTGCTGCTCGAGACGTTCCCGCCCGACGTGATGGGCTACTGCTTCGACTCCGGCCACGCCAACCTGTCGGGCAACACTGATTGGCTGATCGAGCACTGCTTCCCGCGCCTGGCGTGCCTCCACCTGCACGACAACGACGGCACTGGCGACCACCACCGGCTCCCCGGTATGGGCACCGTCGACTGGCCGAAGGTCCGCTCCGCGATCCGCGACGCCGGCTACCTCAAGCCGATCAACTTCGAGCTGAGCCTGGGGCGGTCGGGCTATCGCGAGCAAGACGAGGCCGCCTTCCTCGCCGAGGCCTATGCGCGCGGGCGGAAGTGGTTCTCGTGAGCCGGCGCGGCGCAGGAGCCGCGATGGTCTTGGCCACCCGGGCCGTCTATGCCGTCACTGCGAGTAGGTCCGACGACGAAGCAGTCCCGCCGCGCGGTGGCCAACGGCGCGAGCGAGCCGTTCTTCGCGGCGCACACGGCGGGATCGAGGCGGAACCTGAAGGCGGGAGAGGTGGTGACGGGGGAGTTCGTGATGCGCCTCGGCGGCGAGTAGACGAGTCGCGGGTTTTGTAGGGCCGGGGTAGAATGGGGCGCGGCTGCGCGGGAACGATGGATGGCTGTGCCGAGGATGTATCGGGCCATGATGACAGCGGACGATGGCCGGCCGACCGTCGCGGATTCTGCTGAGGGTCTGGGCGTGCGGGTGCCGGCAGATGTCAAGCCGGACCCGCAGGATCGGGTGCATCCGTCCGGAGAGCAATTGAGGGGCATGTCGGTCGCGCCAGAGCCAGCCGATCTGCCGCCGCATCGGATACCACCCAAATGGCTCGGCGTCGCAGGCATTCGAGAGGCCAAAGGTCGTAAGGACCTGGAGATATGGCGGATGGGTGCCGGCCCGTTCGAGTCGGCGCCGGTGGCAGAGCGCTTGATACTCACACCGGATGCACCGCGGAACGGACGTGTAAGCCATGGCGTTGTAGAACCCGACCGGACCATGCTGCTTCGCGAGTATCGCGCGGCGCTAGCGTCGACGCGGGACGAGTGGCGGATAGAGGAACCAGAGGTCGAGTCATGACGGAGCAGGCGGTGGAAACTGGAACGGCGTTTGCGGAGTACATCGCGCTCCTGCTCCGCCTCGAAACGCTGCGTCAACAGGGGCTGTCGGACAGCCCCGAGGCGGACGACGTCCGCGACCTGATGGACGGGCCGTGGTACCAACTCACCGCAGAAGAGGACGAGCGCGCCAGGGGGATCTCAGGCGACTTGTTCATGCTCACGGACGAGGAGGTCTACGCTCGCGTGCCCCCGGAGCAGCGGGAGGCCGATTGGCTGCGGCCCCTCATCAACCAAGCGACCGAGGCGGGAGACCACTGGCGCAGGCTTGATCTGTTTCGCCACGGGCCCACGTTCATCGACCGGGCCGGTCTCGCCTTCGTGCGCGGCCGCTCCTACGAGCAAGTCGGTCTGCCAGAAGTCACTGTGCTCTTCTACGACCTCGCTTGGCGAGAATCCGGGGACCAGACTTTCCGCGCCTTCACGGTGCAGCTGCTAGAGGCGCTTGGCCGCTGGGACGAAGCCCTGGGAGTAGCCGACGAGGTGTTGAGTGTGAGAACGGCTGACCCATTCCTTCTCGCCGCAGTGGGTGAAACTCTGCTCATGGCCCATCACCGGCGCCACCCCAGCGCACCGGAGGATGCGGTGACGAAGGCTCGAGAAGCGTACAGGCGTGCCGACAGGGCGCTAAGGCATGAGCCGGGTACGCGGGCTGCTCAGATACGCGCCACTGCTCAGGCCGGGTTGGCGACAATCTGCCATCTCCACGGCAAGCGTGACGCCGCCATCCGACTGTGGACCGAGGCGATTGCCGACTGGCCTGACAATCCCGTCCTGCTCGTCCAGCGTGGCGCGGCGCTCTACCGAGTGGATCTACAGCGATCCAGTGCCGACTTCGCACGGGCGATCGAGCTTGGGTCGCAGATCGTTCAGCCGTACTGGTACCTAGCCAACATCGCCCTGAACACTGGCGACGCTGATCGTTGCGTGGAGTTCTGCCGGCGGGCTAGACAACTAACACAGGATCCGGCGTACGTGGGCCGCGCTTTCGAGTGGGAAGCGATCGCCGAGCATTCCCGCGGCGCGTCGCCGGACAGTGTACTCGCGCTGTTCGAACAGGCCGAGCGGCTGCTTCCGGGTGACGAGACGGTGGCACACAACCGGGAGGCGATCCTGCAGGGCCTAGCCCCGTGCGAGCCGCTGGAGCGGAGCTGCTACCGATCCGCACTGCCCTTGGTGGACGCTGCGGCATCAAACGACGTGCGTGCGTCTGCCGAGCGGTGGACCGCTAACGAAGTACCCGTCGCCCCACAGGAGGCTGGCCTGGAGCTAATCGCTGCGCGAGCGAAACGCGATGCTGAGGTTAGGGCGTTGGCTCCTGTCGCCTGACCCCCGCCCTCAGCCCCACCCCCGCAGACACCCCTCCGCCTCCTCCCGCGACCGCAGCCACAGCGTGAACAGCATCTGCCCGCACCCGCTCCCGAACTCCCGCCGGAACGCGGCGAAGCGCTCGGGCGGCNNGCCGGAACGCGGCGAAGCGCTCGGGCGGCACCCCGTACAAGTAGAGCTTCTTCCCCGCCTCGAGCACCTGGTGGTACATCGGCCACCAGCGCTCGTCGTGGGGGTCCGGCTGTCCGGCGCCGGGCGTCCACTGGATCATCTGCAGGCGGGGGATCTCACACAGCGCCGGAACGTGGCGCAGCGCGTCCACGCCGTCCAGGTGGTAGAGCGTGTACGACAGCCGCTCGGTCATGGCGATCAAGACCGGGAGCATGAACTCGCGGAACTGGCCGGCGGAGATCATGCAGGAGAAGTCGCACTGCAGCTTGGCCAGCCGGCCGGGCGCCCAGACCCAGTAGACCGAGCCGCCCACCTCGTCACGCACGAGATCGTAGAGCCGGTCGTAGTGTTCGAAGTAGAGTTGGGTCAGACGGTCGAGGCGGTCGTTTACCCAGACGGGCCGATCGATGAGGTCGCAGAGCAGCTCGGCGGTGCCGCGCAGCGAGGCCAGCGTATCGAGCCCTTCGACCAGGTCGGGGAATTGCTGGAGCAGCTTGCCGCCGGCCTGCTCCCGCACGGCGCGATAGGCCGCCAGGCTGAAGCGCCAGTAGGCGTTGCCCGGGTCGAAGGCCACGCGGTCGACATCGGCGGGCTCGGGCAGCGGGCGGATCCACACGGTGTCGGGCTTCTCGACGCCGCGGCAGCCGAGGTACAGCGCCAGGCTCCCGGCGCCCACGTCGTGTGCAGGCAGGCGCGGAGCGAGCGGTGGACGCGGTAGGGCAGGCTGACCGTGGAGTAGTCGCCGGTCCAGCCGGGCGGCGCGGGCAGCTCAGGGAGCGGTTCCCGGGGCGTGTCGCGCGGGGCGTGGAGGAGCATCACTGGCCGGCCGAGGTCGCCGCCGTCCCACCAGTGGGTGAGCCGCTCGCGCGCGGCGTGCCAATCGGGGCGGTAAGCCAGTGACACGGGCCGTCTCCTGCCGGGGGCGGGGCTTCGGCGCGCTGGCAGCCCGACCTGCGCGGTCAGGCCGGCGCCGCGGGCACGGGCACGCGGAGGCGCCAGGTGGTGCCGCGTCCGGGCGCGGAGTCGACGATGTCGAAGCCGCCGCCGTAGGCCGCGGCAAGCCGGCGGACGAGCGGCAGGCCGAGCCCCAGCCCGGGGATGCTGCCGGTGAAGTAGAGGTCGAGCTGCACGCAGGCCTCGAAGACCGTCTCGAAGTGCTCGTGGGGGATGCCCGCGGCGTTGTCGGCGGCCAGGAGGAGCACCTCCCGCTCGTCGCCGGCGAGCTCGAAGTCGAGCTCGACCCGCCCGCCGTCGCCGAACTTGGCGGCGTTCTCGAGCAGCTCCCTGAGCACGATGCCCAGATCCGCCTGGTCCATCGGGACGGCGCGCTCGGGGCCGCGGACGCGAACCGCGAAGTCGCGCCCGGGATGCCGCGCGCTGACGGCCGCGCGGGCGAGCTCGAGCGCCGGGGCCAGGGCGGTCTCGAGCCGCTCGGGCCGGGCCTGCCGGGCGGCCAGCTCGTCGAGCATGAGGAGGTCGTCGAGGCTGGTGGTGAGATGGTTCAGCTTGGCTTGCAGGTCGGGCAGGAGCTGCTGGACGAGCGCCGCGGCGTGGGCGCTGTCGCGATCGGCATCGACCAGCTCGAGGAGGCCGGTGAGGATGGTGAGCGGGGTGCGGATCTTGTGGGCGGTGAGGGCCAGGAAATCGTGGCGGTAAGTCTGCAGGCCGCGCTCGGCGGTGACGTCGCGCACGACGAGCGCGAAGTAGGCGGGGGCGCCGTCGAGGTCGGGGGCGGAGGTGACCTGCGCGTCGAGGACCAGCGGCGGCTCGCCGGGGCGGACGGGGCGGCCGATCTCGGGGCGGCCGAGGGGGGGAGCCGCCTCGGCGAGCGGCGGCCTGACCTCGAAGCGCTCCAGGTGGGCGGGGAGCGAGAGGCCGACCAGCTCGTCCTCGCGGATGTCGAGCAGATGGCGGGCGCGCCGGTTGGCGGCCACCACGCGCCAGTCGCTCTCGGCCACGAGCACGCCGTCGGCGAGGTCGGCGGCGGCGGCTTCGAGCAGCTCGCGCTGCTCGGTGAGGCCCTGGTAGTGCCGGAGGCGGAGGAGCGAGCGGCAGCGGGCGAGCATCTCGGTGGCGTCCACGGGCTTGTTGAGGAAGTCGTCGGCGCCGGCCTGCAGCCCGCGGACGCGGCTCTCGCGGTCGGCCAGGGTGGTGACCATGACGATGGGCACGGCGCGAGTGACGGGCCGCTCGCGGAGCTGGCGGCAGACCTCGAAGCCATCGAGGCCGGGCATCATGACGTCGAGGAGGATCAGGTCGGGCAGCTCCTGCTCGACCAGCAGGAGCGCCTGGTAGCCGTCCACGGCCGAGCGTGTCTGGTAGCCCTCGCGGCGCAGCCAGCTCTCGAGGACGCGCCGGTTGGTGACGTCGTCGTCCACGATCAGGACGCTGCTGGTGGGCATCAGCTCCTCCGGTTTACAGGTTGGACCCCGTGCCGTACACTCAGGGGCCGGCGGCGGGTGGCGCGATGCGCGTTCGACTCTACACCGATGGCGCCTGCTCGGGCAACCCCGGCCCAGCGGGCATCGGCTATGTGATCCTCGGCCCGGACGGCACGGAGCTGCAGGCCGTGGGCGCCGCCATCGGGCGGGCGACGAACAACATCGCCGAGTACACCGCGCACTTGCGCGGGCTGGCCGCGTGCCGCGAGCTGGGCGCCAGCACGGTGGACGTGGTCTCAGATTCCGAGCTGATGGTGCGCCAGCTCACCGGCCGCTACCGGGTCAAGGACGCCAAGCTGGCCGAGCTGCATGCCGAGGCGCTGCGCCTGGCGAGGGAGTTCGAGAAGGTCACCTGGGAGCACACGCTGCGCGGTGGCAACAGCCGGGCGGACGGGCTCGCGGCGGGCGCGATTCGGAGCCAACGCTGAGGAAACCGAGCCTGGAGCCGACTGTCCAACCCACCACCCCTCGCGCGGGCGGGCGCGAGGCGGTCGGGCCCGGCCCCGGAGGGAGCTCGCGGATGAGACCTGCCACGGCGTGGCGCGACCCGGCATTCTACGCCTACTTGCTGTTCGGCCTGCTGCTGCTCTGCAGCAGCCTGGCCTGCCGTGTGCGCGCCGCGCAGTCCGGGCCCGACAGGCCCACGGCCCACGCCGGACCCGCGGGCATGCAGCTCACCGGCCTGGCCGTGCGGGATCTGTCGTCGCCCTGACCGGCGACGCAGCTCGAGCGAGGCGATCAACCGCCGCCACGGGATAGGGATATCGGCTGACAATCGCGGTTCGTAGCCGACGCGGATCGCCGAGCTGCCCCACAATAGCCGTAGTCCAGGCCTGTACAGGTCGTCGCGTCCCGGACACGGGTCCTCCGGGGTCTCCTGGTCACGCTCGGTCCGGCGCTTGGATGGTTCTGCATGACCGGACTGGCACCGCAGGCGGACGTCGCGATGTTGGCGAGTGGTCTCGCCTGGCTGCTCTTCGCTGCGTCCGCCCGTTACGACCGTCACCCCGCTCGGCTGCCGCTGTGGTGGCCCGGCCTGGCGCTCTACGCCGCCACGCACGCCGGCGAGGAGTGGACCCACCTGCTCTCGGTCGGTCTCGGCGCCCCGCCCTGGGCAGAGTGGGCGGAAGGGCTGTGGGTGGCCACCGGGATCGTCGCCCTGACCGAGTTCGGCCGCGAGAGCACCTGGCTGCTCCGCGGCCGCACGGCGGGCCGTTGGCTCCTGGTGGCGGTGGGTGTCGGCGCCCTGTTGCTCTTCTGCCTGCCCGTGCAGGGGCATGCCGCGGCCCTGCTCTGCGTCAGCCTGCCGGCCCTGGTGTGGGCGGCGGCGGTGGTGTGGGCCGCCGCGGCGAGCCTGACGGCGGGGCGCCCGTGGCTGCGGCTGGCGGCCGTAGGCTTCGCCGCCGGAGCCGGGCTGGGGCTCCTGCTCCCCCTGACCGTGCCGCACCGGGGCGATCCACAACCGCTGGCTCCGGCGCTCGAGGCCCTGGCCGTCCTGGCGGCCACCTTCGGTCTGCAACATGCCGGCGCACTCGAGCTGACGGACCTGGACCTCGTCTACCGGCGCACGCTGCGGTTGCGGCGCGGGGCGCTGCTGGGCGCGCTCCTGGGCATCAGCGCGGCCTGCTGGTGGGCCACCGGCCGCGCCTCGCAGCACGCCGAGGCAAAGCTGCGCGAGAACCTCCGCCGCCGGGTCACCACCGCCGCCGCCGCGCTCGACCCCCGCCAGGTGTGCCGCCTCCGCGGGCTCCCCGCCGATTTGGGCACGGCTTCCTACACCGGCGTGGCCCGCCGCCTGGAGCAAGTGCGCCAGGCCAACCCCGACTGCCGCTCGGCCTGCCTCTTCGGCCTGCGCGACGGCCAGGTGGTGTCCATCGCCGGCTCCGAGCCCGCGGCCTCCCCCGACTACGCGCCTCCCGGCCGCGTCCACGACGACGCGAGCCCGGCGCTGATCGACCTGTTCTACCAGCCCAAGCCGCTCGAGGAGGGACCCTTCACCGACGCGTGGGGCGTCTGGTCCAGCGGCCACGCGCCGGTGCTCGATCCCGCCACCGGGCGCGTCCTGGCCGTCTTCGGGATGGCGGTGGACGCTTCGCACTGGGCCGAGAACGTGGCCGCCAGGCGGGTCGAGCCCATCAGCGTGGCCCTGCTCTTCGCCGTGCTCCTGATCTCGTTTGCCGTGGCGCAGCAGCGCGCCGATCAGGCGCGGCAGGCCATCGCCGCCGCGGGGCTCCGTCTCCGGCGGGTTTTCGACCACGTCGACGACGCCGTGATCGTCGCCGACGCCGACGGGCGGATCCTCGAGGTCAACGGCCGGATGCTCGAGCTCTTCCGCATCGCCCCGGACGCTACCGACGACCTGAGCCTCGCCGACCTGTCGGGCGCCGGCAACGAAGCGGAGCAGCTCGCGCCCGTCTGGGAGAGCGTCCTGGCGGGCGGCACCTGCACCTTCGAGTGGAATGCGCGCCGGCCGAGCGACGGCAGCGAGTTCCCGGTGGAGGTCTACCTCTGCCCGATGGCGCGCGGCGACGACGCCGTGGTGGTGGCTACCGTGCGCGACCTGACCGAGCGCCGGCGGCTGGCCGCCCAGCTCGAGCACGCCCACCGCATGAACGCCATCGGCCAGCTCGCGGGCGGCGTCGCCCACGATTTCAACAACCTCCTCACCACCATCACCGCCGCGGCGAACTTCCTCGCCGGCGCCGTGCCGCCCGACGGGCCGGCGGCGGCCGACGTCGACGCCATCCGCCACGCCGCCGAGCGCGCTGCGGAGCTGACCGGACAGCTCCTGGCCTTCAGCCGCCGGCAGGTGATCCAGCCCCGGCCGATCCAGCTCAACGAGCTGCTCGAAGGCATGCGGCAGATCATCCGCCGGCTGCTCAAGGAGAGCGTCGCCCTCCGCCTCGACCTGGACGAGCACCTTGGAGTCGTGCTGGCCGACCCGGGTCAGCTCGAGCAGGCGGTGATGAACCTGGTGGCCAACAGCGACGACGCCATGCCGCGCGGCGGGATCCTCGCCCTGCGCACCAGCGAGGTGACCCTCACCACTGCGGAGCTCGCCGCCCAGCCCGACGTGACCCCCGGCGACTTCGTCCTCCTGAGCGTCACCGACACCGGCGGGGGGATGGACGAGTCGACCGCCGAGCATGTCTTCGAGCCGTTCTTCACCACCAAGGACGTGGGCCGCGGCACCGGCCTCGGGCTGGCCTCGGTCTACGGCATCGTGAAGCAGAATCGCGGCCACATCACGTGCGAGAGCGCGCCCGGACGGGGCACCACCTTCGGCATCTACCTCCCGCGCCTGGCGATGCCCGAGGCCCCGGCAGCCGGCCCGCCGTCACCCGTGGCCGACTGCCGGGGCGACGAGACCATCCTCCTCGTGGAAGACGAGCCGATGGTGCGCGAGCTGCTCCAGCGTGTGCTGGAGGACTACGGCTACCGGGTCCTGGCCGCGCCCGACGGACCCACCGCGCTGGGGCTGGCGGAACAGCCCGACGCCGCGATCGACCTGCTCCTCAGCGACGTGGTGATGCCCGGGATGAGCGGGCGCGAGCTGGCCGAGCGGCTCCTCACCCAGCTCCCCGGCGTGGCGGTGCTGCACATGTCCGGGCATCCCGAGAGCGTGATGGCGCGCGAGGGCGTCCTGGTCTCCGGGGCGCAGTTCATCGCCAAGCCGTTCGGTCCCGCCGCCCTCGGCGCCAAGGTGCGCCAGGTCCTCGACGACCGGGCGACGCGCGCGTGAAGAGCCGGAGGGCTCACCACAGAGAGCGCAGAGAGTCACAGAGTCCGGACAAGATCTGTCGTCCGGATCCTCTGTGGCTCTGTGCCTCTGTGTTGAGAACTCCGCTCAGGGCTGGGTGAGGGTGAACTCGTCGAGCACCTTGCCGTCGGGGTCGCGGGCGGTCAGGTGGAAGCTGCGGGCATCGGCCTCCACGTCGCAGTAGTGCACCGCGCTGACCACCACCTTGCTGTACGGGTTCTGGCTCTCGGGCCCGAGGGCGTAGTTCGGCGCCCCGCCACCGCCGCTGGTGACGGCCGTGAGCCCGTCGCGCTCGCTCCGCTCGTAGAGGTGGTCGTGGCCGCTGAAGACGATCCGGTAGCCGGCCTGCTTGAGGAGCGGGAAGAGCACTTCGACCGCGAAGCGCATCGGACCCTCCACCGGATGACCGTCGGCGTCGAGCTTGCCGTGCGGCCCGCGCGACCAGAGCGGGGTGTGCAGCATGGCCACCCGCCACGGCGAGGCCTGCGCCTTCTGCAGCTCGGCCAGGAGCCACTTGCCTTCGGCGCTCTCGCGCCAGTCGGCGGTGGCCCAGTTGACCTTGTAGAAGTCGAGGGCCGTGACGTGGACCGGGCCGACGGTCAGTCCCCAGCTCCACTCGCTGTCCGGTAGCTCGAAGTAGGCGGGGAACAGCTCCGTGCCGCGCTCGTGGTTGCCCGCGATAGGCAGGACCGGGAGCTGGGCGAAGAGCTCGGCGCCGGGGTCGAAGAACTCGCTCTGCCACAGATCGTGCCGGCGCCCGTCGGCCACCAGGTCGCCGCTGTGGAGGACGAACAAGTGACCGGCGGCGAGCGCGGCCATGGCGGCGCAGACGCGGCGGTGCTCCGCCGGTCGCGTGCGCGTGTCGCCGTAGGCGAAGAACCGGACGGTGCTCAGGTCCGCCGGCCAGGTGCGGAAACGCCCGGTGGCGGCCGGCTCGGGCGCGCCGTCGAGGGTCACCGAGAAGTCGTACTGTGTGTCGGCGGTCAACTCGCGCACGGTGATCGAGTGGAGCCGCACCGCCGGGTCCGCGACGGTGGCGCCGCCGACGGTGACCCGCGCCGCCAGCGGCACGACGGTCTCGAAGACGAGGCTGGCGCCCGTGGCGGAAACGGCCTGCACGAATGGCCGGACGAACAGCCCGGGGGCGGGGAAAACGCTCTCGTCGCGGGCGGGTGTGGGGGCCAGGCTCACCGCCGCGGCGAGGCGGACGGCGAACAACGCGGCCAGGGCGGCACGAGCAGGACGCATGGCGCGGTGCTCCGGTGAGCATTATAGCGACTCCGGCGTTGAGACCGCGTGAGACACCGGTCAGGGCGAAGTCAAAGTCGCGCCGGTCCCATGCTGTA
>JACPDV010000692.1 GCA_016183835.1 Armatimonadota bacterium | reverse complement strand
GCATCGCTCAACTTCTTGATGTTTCGCTTCATGGTGGAGATGACCGCGGCTCGGCGCGCGTCACCGGCTGCTGGTCCGGGCTGGCTGGCGCGGAGCGGCGCCCGCACGCGCGGCGGAACCGGGCGAGCGCGTCGAGGAACGAGTTCGCGGCGACGTAGTTGCTCGCGCCGGTCAGTCCGACGACCGAGGTGATCGAGGAGAAGAGCACGAAGAAGTCGAGCGGACGGTCGAGGGTCTGCTCGGCCTGGTAGACCGAGTCGGCGCCCTCCAGCAGCTCGGCGCGGACGGTCACGCGGCCCTGCGGCACGTCGGCTTTGGGGAAGTCGGCTTTGGTCTGGGCGTTGTGCGCGACCGGCACGTCGCGCGGCGCGGCGCCTTGCAGGCTGAAGCGCACCGCCAGCTTGCCCGCCTGCAGCCCGGCCGGCTCCACCTCCGCCTCGGTGCGGAGGACGCCGTCGGCCACGAACGCGCGCACGTGCAGCGTGAGCGGCGCCTTGACCACCCGCTCGGCGGCGAAGCGCAACGCCGGCGTGCCGTCGGCCTCGCGCACGGTGACCCGCCAGCCGTAGCGGCCGGACTTCGCGAAGCGGCCGTCACGCGGCACGTCGATAGGCACGGCCAGCTCGCCGGTCGCCGGCACCGGCAGCGCCTGGTCGGGCTGCGCGGCGCCGTTCAGCTCGCGCTGGAGCTGGGCGCTGAGGCCGTCGCCCTTGGCCGTCAGCCGCAGCTCGCCGGTGCCGTGGAGCAGCGCCGCCACGGAGGCGACTCCTGCGGACGCCTGCGCGGAGAAGCGCAGGTGGCCGAAGCGGGTGGGCTCGTGGAAGTTGCTGGTCAGGGGCGACCACGTCAGGTTGCCGCCGCCGCGGTTGTCCACGCAGACGTTGAGGCCCCACAGCGCGCCGTCCGTCGGCGGGCCGCCGAGGGAGCCGAAGGGGATCCTGAAGGTCGCCTGCCAGCCGCCCGGCACGGTCTCGGCGCGATACTCCCAGGGCGCGTTCCAGGCCATGTCGCGACGACGGCCTTCGGCGCTGCTTCCGGCGGCGTTGCCCAGGAGCTGGAAGTAATCGTCCTGCGTGTGACCGGGATCGAGGAACAGCTCGACGCAGTCGTCCTCCCACACGGGCCCGTCGTGCTCGCGCTGCTCGGCCACGGGCTTGCGCCCGCCGGGAAGCGGCACGGTGACGGCCACGAGCAGCTCGGCGGCGGTGCGCTCGATCCGCGCGGTGGGTTGCAGCTCGGCCAGCCCGGGCCGCCCGAGCTGCCCGAACCCGGCCAGCGGCGCGGCGGCCGGGCCGACGGTGATCAGCGGGTAGGCCGGGTCGACCGGGTCGGCGGCGAAGACCGGCGCGGCCAGCGCGAGGAGGGGCAGGAGGGTGCGGGGCATGGAGGTCTCCGGCGCACGGGGAGTTGGACACGGCCGCGGCGCAATCCTGCCGGCCGCGGCCCGTGTGGCGCTGTTCAGTCGCTGAGTCTACAATCGCGAGCGACCTGGGCCCGCGCTGGTGCAGTGACACGCGGATCCCGGTGACAGGCACCCCCCATGACCAAGTGCGCCTCGGCCGCCTTCGTCCTCGCCCTGCTGGTCTTGTCAGCCGGGGCGCAAGAGCTGCTCCGCGACGACTTCACCCACGGGCTGGCGAAGTGGCTCGTGGCCGATCCGGCGCTGGTGCGAGCGGCGGACGGCGGGCTGCGGATCCTGCCCGGCGGTGCCCTCGCCGCCGGCGACGCCACCTGGCGCGACTATCGCGTGAGCTTCCGGGCGCGGACGGTCGAGCAGCCGCGCGGCGATGGCCACTGGGGGATCCACCTCCGTGCCGTGCCGGGGCCGCCGGAGGGCGAGCTGTACGTCTTCGCCCGGCCCGAGCGCATCGCTCTGGCGGGCTCCGGCAAGACCGAATGGGGCTTCACCGAAGCGCCGCCGTTCGACAGCACTCAGGAACATCTCTACCAGCTCACCGTCGCCGACGGCCAGGTGGAAGTGGCGGTGGACGGCCGGGTGCTTGGCGTCGCGCACAACATCGGCAACGCAACTGGGGGTGTGCGCCTCAGCGCTTACAACTGCGCCGTGGAGATCCGCGACGTGGTGATCGACGCCCTGACTCCGGAAGCGGCGCCGGCCGAGCCGGCGCAGCCCGTGGACCTGGCGCCCGGCGACCTGGCGCTCGATCCGGCAGGACTGCCCGACTACGTCGATGTGGTCGTCTGCAATCCCACCGGAGTGCGCCGGGCCAATGAGCCCGTCGTGCTCGATCTCACCACGGTTTCCTTCCCTTCGACGCCCAACCTCAGCAGCCTGACAGCCACCGACGCGGCCACCTGCGCGGCCCTGCCGACCCAGGTGGACGACCTGCTCGGCACCGGGCGAATCCCCGCGAAGGGCACGCCCGAGGCGCTCTACGGGCCGCGGCTGTGCGTGCTGGTGAGCCTGGCGCCCTACGCGGCGCGCACCATCCGCTTGCGCTACGCCACCGCTTCGGGGGACTACCGGCGGACCGCCTCGACCGGGTTCGCCACCCGCCTGGACGGCGGCAGCCTGACCGTCACCACCGCCGTCTACACCGCGCGCTTCAATGCCAAGGGCGGCTTCACGTTCCAGCCGGCGGGCTTCGACCGGCCGTTCATCACCACCCGGGACCCCGACGAGGAGACGCTGATCTGCCGCCGCGTCGGCCCGGTCGGCGCGTTCCTCATGAGTCGCTACCCGGTGAAGGACAACGGCCGCGTGACGCGGGTGATCGAGGCCTGGCCCGACCGGGCGAAGGTCACCACCGTCCTCGCGCCCGCCGACAACCGGCATGATGCCTTTGTGGGGCCGGTTGGCGGGTTCTGGTTCGACATCCCGATGGACGCCGTGAACGAGCTGCGCTACCACACGGTCGACGGTTTCGACGAGGAGACACCCGGCGCAGCCCGGCCTGTCGAGAGGCTGTACGCCGCGCCGAACTCACCTGGCCTGGACTTCGTGCTGGCGAACACGAGCGTCGCGCTGGTCCGCCGGCAGCGGCCGGACTACACGCCGGGCATGGGGGTGATCGGCTGGCACCACTACGCCAGCGGCGGGCTGGCCTTCGGCTGGCGTCCGCCGGTGCAGGTGACCCGCGACCGGCCTCACGTGCAGGAGCTGTGGCTGGTGCCGCACCCAGGCGAGATGGACGCGTTCGGCGAGGTGGACCTGGCCTGCCGCCGGCCGGTGGAAGTGGTTGTCAACGCTGGCCGACCGCCGGTAGGGGCGAGGTACCCTCGCCCGTCCGGGGGACGACCCGAGGGCAACGCCGAAGCCGCAGCGCGCCCCACGCCGCTGGACTATCACGATCGCGCGCGCCGACGTGCCGCGGAGATGGGCGACCTGGAAGCCGCCGCCAACCTGCCTGGCCATACCAAGCTGCTGTTCGAGGCCGTCAGGGGTGCTCGCGCTCGGTTTGCCGCCGCGGCCGGCGTGAACGGCAAGCTCGACGATTACTTGGCCGGCGAAGCGCTGCTCGGCAAGCTCGACCTGCCGGCCGCGGCACGGCGGATCGCGTCGACGTTGGGAGCGGCGTCTGGTGCGCCGGCCCGCGATCACGAGGTCGCGCCGTGGCGAGCGCTGGTGGGCCAGGCGCGCACCTGCGCCGCGGCGGCGGCATGGGACCTGGCCGCCGACCATGAGCCCCGCGGCGCGCAGCGGCTCGCCCGGGCCGCGGACCTCTACGCGCGGGCGAAGAGGTACGCGGCCCGCGCCCCCTCGCGCATCGCGCCGGCGGTCCCGGCCGGCGGGCTCTACCCGTACGTCACCTTCTCCGAAGGCGCCCACGCGAAGCTGGCCCGCGTCGGCTTCGACGTGGGGCACTTCTGGGTGCCGTGGGGCAACCACTTCGAGCAACTGGAGGTGGAGCCCAGACCGGGGCAGTGGGACTTCAGCACCACCGACCAGCTCTTCGCCGACGCCGCGAACTCGCGAATGGCGACCATTCCACTGCTCAACTTCGCGCCGCCGCGGTGGTGGCAGAAGCAGTTCGAGCCGGCCCGGGACGCCGCCAACGCGCCGCCGGGCTCCACCGGCGATGCGCGGCTGGTCTCGCCCAAGCTGCTCGGGCGCGTGCCGCCGCCCAAGCAGGCGTTCGGCGAGTACATCCGCCAGATGGCCGGGCGCTACGGCAAGCAGCCGGGACTGCTGGCCTGGTCCGTGCGCAACGAGCCCGCCTACTACGAGACCGGCGGGATCAACGGCCCGCTGATGCGCGAGGCGTTCGACCACTGGATCGGCGAACGCTACCCGACTGTCGCCGCGCTCAACGCGGTCTGGGGCACGGAGTTTGCCGACTTCGGGGGCCTCGTGCCCCCGCGGAAGTGGGAGGACAACCGCGCCGCCTGGTACGACCTGATGTCCTTCAAGGCTGAGTGCCTTAACGGCGAGCT
>JACPDV010000691.1 GCA_016183835.1 Armatimonadota bacterium | reverse complement strand
TGGACGAGGCCTTCCCCGGGCGCCCGGTCAACCCGCTCCAGGATCTCGCCAGCCCCGCCGCCATGGCCCGCCGCTTCCACGACCTGCCCGAGGCGCTCCGCGCCACCCTCGACATCGCCGCCGACATGGAGGACCTCCACCTCACCCGCGACCGTTTCGTCCCCACCTTCAACGGCTGTCCCCCGGACGAGCAGGCGGCGCTCCTCCGCCGGCTGGTCAACGACGGCGTCCGCGAGCGCTACCCAAAACAGCTCTGGCCGGAGGTCGCCCGGCGCGTGCGCGAGGAGCTGCGGATCATCACGGCCCTCGGTCTGGCCGGCTACTTCCTCCTCGTCTGGGACGTCTGCCGCTGGGCCCGGGAGCAGGGCATCCGCTGCGCCGGCCGCGGCTCGGCGGCGGGCAGCGTGGTCTGCTACGTGCTCCGGATCACCAATGTCGACGCCTACCGCCGCGACATCACCCCCGCCCGCTTCCTCAACGAGGAGCGCCGCGAGAGCCTGCCCGACATCGACGTGGACTTCGACCGCGCCGGCCGCGACACGGTGATCGAGTATCTCGTCGAGCGCTACGGCGAGGACCACGTGGCCATGACCGGCACCTACATGCGCTATCACGCCCGCAGCGCCGTGCGCGACGTGGGCCGCGCGCTGGCGCTCCCGCCCGAGGACATCGACGCCCTGGCCAAATCGCTCCCCCACCTGGGCACCGACCAGATCGACGGCGCCGAGGTGAAGTATCCCGACGTGCGCGCCAGCCGCTGGGCCGACGCCCGGTTCAACCGCCTGCGCGAGATTCTGCCCAAGCTGGCCGGCTTCCCGCGCCACCTGGGCACCCACCTGGGCGGCGTGATCCTCACCCCCGAGCCGCTCAGTGACCTGGTCGCCGTGCAGATGGCCGGCAAGCCGTTCAGGGTCATCCACGGCGACAAGGAAGATGTGGAAGACCGCCTCTGCAAGTTCGACTGCCTCTGCCTGCCCATGTTCAGCGTGCTCGAGGATGCCAACCGCTTCATCCGGGTCCGCGACCCCGCGTTCGAGATCTTCGACCAGCCGCTCGACGACCCGGCCACCTACGCGCGGCTGCGGCGGAGCGAGACGATGGGCGCCTTCGAGGTCGGCAGCCCCGCCCAGCGCGCGCTCCACGCCCGGCTCGGGTGCGACCGCTTCGAGCCGCTCGTGGCCGCCCTCGCGCTGATCCGCCCGGGGCCCATCAAGGCCAACATGGTCGAGGAGTATCTCGCCCGCCGGAGCGGCGCCACGCCCATCGAATACTGGCTCCCAGAGCTGCAGCCGGTGCTCGAGAAGACCTACGGCGTGCTGGTCTTCCAGGAGCAGGTGATCGAGGTGGCGCGCCTGGCCGCCGGGCTCAGCGCCGCCGAGGCCGACCTGCTCCGGCGGAGCATCAGCCACTACCGCAGCGAGGCCTCGATGCAGGCGCTGGGCGAGAGCTTCTGCGCCAAGGCGGTGGCGCGCGGGCATGCGCCCGAGACGGCGGAAGCGATCTTCCTGGCGGTGCGCGCCTTCGCCGGCTACGGCTTCTGCGAAAGCCACGCCGCCGCCTTCGCCGACACGGCCTACCGCAGCGTGTTCCTGATCGAGCACCACCCCGCGGAATACTTCGCCGGGCTCTTGCGCAATCAGCCGATGGGCTTCTACCCGCCGCACACCATCGTCGGCGTGGCGCAGCGGCGGGGCGTGATGGTGGTGGGGCCATGCATCAACAGCGGGCCGGACCGGACCGAGGCGCGGGACGGGGCGATCCACATCGGGCTGGCGCAGATCAAGCGCATCGCGCCGGAGACGGCGGAGCGGATCGTGGCGGCCCGGCCGTACACCACGCTGGGCGGGCTGCTCCGCGGGGCGGGTCTGCACCGCGATCAGGCGGCGGCGCTGATCCGCTCGGGCGCCTGCGACGCCATCGCGAAGCACCGCCGGATGCTCCTCTGGCAGCTCCACGAGATGCCGAAGAAGTTCGACGACTCCGGCGAGCGGCTCGACATCCCGCCGGTGGACCCCATCGCCGACCCGCGGCTCCCCGAGTTCCCGCTGCAGGACATCGTCGCCGGCGAGTGGGAGGTGCTGGGCTTCTCACCGCTGGGCCACCCCTTGCACCTGGCGCGGGCGGAGCTGGACCTGCGCGAGATCGACCACGCGGCGGACGTGCCGCACTCCAAACCGGGCACGCCGTTCCGGGTCTGCGGCCTGGTCCTCCGCCCTCACCGCCCGCCGACCAAGAACGGGCGGAACACGCTGTTCTTCGACCTGGAGGACGAGACGGGAGTGATCCCGATCACCTGTTTCCGCGAGGTCTACCAGCGGGACGGGCAGATCGCGCTGCACAATCCGGTGGTGCTGGTGGAGGGGAAGGTGGACGCGCGGGTGGGCCAGGGGCTGATCGCGGACCGGCTGTTGCCGATGACGGAGGTGTGGCGGAAGGGGTCGACGCATTCACGGACGCTGTACTGAGGCGGGAGTCCGTCGCCGCGGCGGGCGCCGGGGACGGGCGGCCAGTCGGGCGGGCAACAGGAGCAGGACTCACGATGGCCAATGCGGACCTCAGCACGGACACAAGCCGGCTCCGTCCGCACCGGGCCCGGCACCGGGGAGACAGGTGTGGCGACCCAACGCTGCTGGGCTGGATACTCCCGCGCCGTCCCCCTGCTCTGCGCCCTCGCGGCCGGCTCCGCCCACGCCGGAGGAGTGGAGCTGGTGCGCGACGGACGCCCTCTCGCGGCCCTGGTGATCGACTCCCGACGCTATCCGCTGCAGCAGGACCTGACCAATCCGTGGGCCATCGTCGAGCGCACCATCGCCAACATCGCCGCCACGGTGGTGGACTACGTGCGGCAGAGCACGGGCGCCACGCTGCCGGTCGCGGACCTGGCCACCGGCCCGGCGCCCACCGACGTGGCCCTGGTCTACCTCGGCCGCAGCGCCGAGGTAGACCGCGCCGTCGGCCACGAGCTGGACCGGCTCGACCCATCGGGCTACCTGATCCGCGCACTGGACGAGCGCCACCTGGTGGTGGCGGGTCTCACGTCGGAAGGCACCGAGTTCGGCACCTTCGAGCTCCTCGAGCGCTTCGTCGGCGTCCGCTGGCTGCTCCCCACCGCGATCGGCGACTACGTGCCCGCGCACCGCGCTCTGGCCGTCCCGGCCGGGACCAACCTGAGGGACGCGCCGGCGTTCATGCAGGTGCCGGCCGTCGCCTCGAAGCCGACGCACCAGGTGTGGGCGCGACGGATGCGGTTCTGGACGCGCCTCAACTTCCACCACAACCTGGTCAACCTGTTCCCTCCCACCCGCTACGCCAAGACCCACCCCGAGTTCTACCCGGTTGTCCGGGCCGGCGACACTGCGCGGTACCTGCCGACCGGCAACACCGAAGACTGGCAGCCCTGCTTCACCGCGCCCGGGATCGTCGATGAGGCGGCCCGCAACATCATCGCCTGGCTCGACGCCAACCCGCGGTTCCGCAGCTACTCGTTCGGCGTCAACGACAGCGATCGCTACTGCCAGTGCGAGCGCTGCCGAAAGGAGTACCTGGCCGGCGAGACCTTCCTCGGCATGCCGTGCTACTCCGATGCCTATTACCGGTTCGTCAACGCGGTGGCCGAGAAAGTAGTGCGGACGCACCCGGACGTCTGGTTCGGCTGCCTGGCCTACAGCAACGTGGGCAAGCCTCCGGTTCACCTCGGGGTCCATCCCCGCGTGATCCCGTTCCTCACCTATGACACCATGCAACTCCTCGACCCCGAGCGCCGCCGGCAGCATGAGGCGCTCGTGGAGGCCTGGGGCCGCCGGTGCACGTTCCTGGGACGCTACGACTACACCTACGGCGACCACCACGTCCCGCCGCGGCTCTACCTGCACCACTGGGCGGAGTCGGTGCGCTGGGCGCGCGCACACAAGGTGAGGGCATGGTACGCCGAGACGTACCCCTTCTTCGGCGAGGCGCCAAAGTACTACGTGATGGCCAAGCTGTGGTGGAACCCGGACCGCAACGTGGACGCGCTGCTGGCGGAGTGGTACCGCCTGGCCTTCGGCCGCGCCGCGCCGCCGATGCGAGCCTACTTCGACCATTGGGAGACCTACTGGACCCGCCGCGTGCCGCAGAGCGACTTCTTCCAGCGCTGCCGGCACGAGCAGTACCTGTTGGGTAACCCGGGATGGCTCGAGCGGCTGCGGGCTGACGACCTCCAGCGGGCCGACGCCTGGATCGCCGAGGCCGGCCGGCTCGCCGACACGCCGCAGACCCGCGCCCGCGTGGCGATCATGGCCCGCGCCTGGGAGTACTACCGCACGGTCATCGCGACCTACCTCGCGCGCGGGCAGGCGACAGACCGGCTTCCAGTGGACGCTGCGGTGTCGCTCCTCGGGCGCCGCGACATGCCCCTGGCTCAGCCGCTCCGGGCCCTCCACGACAGGCTGATGCAGGATCCCATCCTGGTCTTCACGTGGGACGCCTCCTATCCCTACGGGACCGCGGAGCGCGCGCCGTTCCTGGATGCCGCGGAGACGTTCCTCGACACCCGCGACCCGCGGCTCGCGGACGCACTCGGCGCGCTCGCGCGGGGCCCGGACCCCGAGCTGTCGGCCGTAGCCGCCACCGTACTGGCCGTGGCGGAGGGCCGCGCCCGGAACCTGGTACCCAACTCGGGCTTCGAGACGCCGAACCCCCTCGACGGCTGGTGGGCAGGGATGCACCTCGGCACGGGCACCGTGCGCGTCACGGACGAGCAGCCCTTCGAGGGCGCCCACGCGATCGAGGTCACCGGCACCTGGGACGGCTACGGCGGGGTGTTCCGCACCGACGTGCCGGCGGAGCCTGGCCAGCGGTACCTGTTCGTCCTGCGCGCGCGCTGGGAGGGCGCGCCGGCCGCGGGCACCACGTGCCAGATGCTGACCCAGTTCCGCGACGCCGAGGGCCGCATCCTGCCCGACTCGTTGCGGGGCCACAGCTTCCGGTGCAACAGCGAGTGGCGGGCGTTCGCGCTGGAGACCCGGGCAGCCCCAGTGGGCACCGTGGCCCTGGTGACTCGGGTCGACGCCCTGGGTCAGCCCAGGAGCGGCTACACAGCCTGGTTCGATGCCCTGCAGGTGTACCGGGTGGCTGATCACGAGTGAGCCAGCATCCGGATGGGGCCCGCCCGGTGGAGCCGCAGCCGGCGAGTGGAGGCGTGGTGGCGGAATCAAGGAGGGCCGACCGTTGACCGACTGTGACCGTCGGCGCGAGGGGCGCCACGCGCTGCTGCGCGACAGTCGCTGGATGCCCCCATCGCCCCATCGCGACGCCATCCTGGACGAGCTGCGACGGGGGAGAGCGCACATCGAGGAGCGCGGACACGACCGGTCGCCGCTGTTCGTGTACGAAGACGGGGGTGTCATGGAGCTCGCCCTGATGAGGCTAGTGGATGGCCGGCTGGTGGCTGTGTCCGGCGCCGGCCTGCCGGAGACCGGCACCAAGCACGTGGACGTGTGCGGCACCATCGACGAACTGGAGGCCCTCTGGGCGGAGCGCCCGGAGTTGGCCGACACCGACCCGGAACAGCTCTTCGCCCTGGTCGAACACGCCCTGGCGATGCTCCGCCGGATGGAGCAGCGCCTGAGCGTCTACAGTGAGTTCGCCGAGAGCGTGCGGGCCGCAGTGTCCGAGATGACCATGCTGCGCCCCCCGGATCACGCCCTTGCCCCGGCACTGCGGCAGCGACTGCGGGACGCCATCGGCGCCGGCGGCGCGGCGGTCGCCGCCGACTTCGAGGCCCTCGTCGCCACCGCGGAGGAGCTGCGCGACATCGCCAGCGCATCAGAAGAGGTGCTCTACCGCTACCGCGACCTCGCCATCGCGATCGGGAACCTGTATGAAGGCGTGCGCGGCGCTCGCGACTGGTCGCAGCCCGGACAAACGCCCGCGCCACCGCCGGCACCTGGCTATGGGTAGTCACACAGCTCGCGGGCGAGGTCCATCCAGCACCGGTAGGCGTCGAAGCTCACCGTGGGCGGGACACGCTCTTCTCCGATCTGCAAGACGAGACCGAGGTGATCCCGATCGCCTGTCTACGAGAGGTCCACCAGCGGCACGGGCAGATCGCGCTGCACAACCCGGTGGTGCTGGTGGAGCGAAAGGTGGACGCCCCGGTGGGCCACGGGCTGATCGCGGACCCGTTGATGCCGATGACGGAGGTGTGGAGGAAGGGGTCGACGCAGTCGCGGACGCTGTACAGAGGCGGGGTCAGGGGATGCGGGCGAATTCGGGAAGGGCGGCGGAGAGGGAGGGAGGGCATTCGGGCCACGGACTGCCCGGGACCAACAGCACGACCAACTGGTCCACGGCTGGCGCCCAGTACTCCCGTCGGCCCGTCGACTCGAACTCCGGGTAGGGCTCGTCCTCCTGCACCGGGGTCGGCGGCGCGGTGCGGAGGTGCTCGATCCAGGTCTGGATGTTGCGCTTGGGGACAAGCAGGGCGGCTGGCTCGTCGGCGCCACGCGGCGCCACGCCACCGGCCCGAAGAGCCTCGGCCAACTGCTCCAGGCGCTCCCGCACGGCCAGGTTGTCAGCGTCCACCATGACCACCAGCACCTTGGCCGCCCCCGGCCTCCTCAGAAGCGCCAGCCGAGCCGCGTACTTCTGCAGCACGTGCTGTGCTCCAGACCCCCTGCCATCCGGAGGAGGCAGCACACGGATCTGCCCGTCGGTCGGCCGTGATCGCGAACTCCGGGCCCGCCGTTTGAGGAATCGCCGCACGAAGTCGCCGGACTTCTGATCCTCACAGAGGATGGTGTACTCCATGCGACGGCTACTCATCCAGCAGCCCTTCCGCGACGACTTCGGCCGGCGTCAGCAGACCCTGCACATCGGTCGGGAAGGGCCTGACCGGCAGCACCGGGCCGCCCTCTTGGCGCTGGAGCACCACGGCCTTGTTGGGCGCCAGGAAGTTGATCACCTCCGGGTGGTGCGACGCAACCAGGAGCTGCTGGCCCGCTTCCTCGAAGTCGTCGTAGCAGGCAGCGATGAGGGGCTGCACCTCTCGCAGGGACAAGTGAGCAGCGGGCTCGTCGATGCAGAGCACCCGGCCGGGTGGCTCGGCCCGCGTGGCGTGGTACGCGGTATACATCACCAGCAAGGCCCGCTCACCGTGTGACAGCTCGCCGAAGTCGTACGGCCAAGTCTGGCCTCCCGGTTCCGCAGCGACGTCGACCACCAGACGATGTGCCCGCGCACCGGTGCGCTCAAACCGCAGATCCGCAAAACCGGGCCACAGTTCGGCAAGAGTGCCGCGCAGAAGATCTCTTACCTGGGGGCGCTCGACGAACAGCGTGCGCAGCCAACCGCTGAAGTTGGCTCCCGAACAGACTAGATACGCGTCGCTCGCGCTCTCCGTGAACGGATAGCGCGGAACACCGAGAAGGTCAAGCTGCAGCACCTGGAGCTGAAGGAACCAGTCCAACAGGCCGGCCACACTGCCGTGCCCTCGGCCCGGTCCCAGCCTCGCCAAGGGTGACTGCGTGTTGTCCGCGGGGAACGTCCGCCAGTCGGTGCCGGCTTCGTCCACCGCCAAGCGCACCTCTCCGTGCTCAAAGGAGTACAGAGCGACGCTCCCAGACGAGACGGACTCGCGTCCTATGCACGCGCCTTGGCCATCGGCACGGTGCTCCAACTCCAAGCGATAGGTCACCGGTTGATCGGAAAGTGCCAACTGAACGTCAACTTCGAAGGTCTGAAGAGTCCGCATGTCCCATCTGGTGCTGGTTCCCCCAAATGCACCATCGATGCCTGTGCCGATGGTCACGTAGCGCAAGCTGTCAAGTACCGAAAACAGCGACGACTTCCCCGACCCATTCGCGCCCACCAGCAGTTCCACCTGACCCGGCCGGTACTCGAAGTTGGAGAAGCACTTGTAGTTGTCAATGTAGAGCCGTTTCAGCATGGCCTCGCTCCGCCACCACCCGCGCACGAGTATAGTCCACGCGCCTCCGGCGTCAAAGCGGGAGGGACCAGCGCGCCGAACCGGAACTGCACGCCGCCGGTACTTGCGCGGAGACCACGCATGAAGACCACCGCCCTGCTCGCCCTGCTGCTCCTCGTCGCCCCCACCCTCGCCCAGCCCGAATCCCCCGCCCAGCGCGACGCCCGCCTGCAATGGTGGCGCGAGGCCCGCTTCGGGATGTTCATCCACTGGGGGCCCGTCAGCCTCACCGGCGAGGAGATCGGCTGGTCGCGCAATCCCGGGCCCAACGGCTACGGCGGCGGCAAGACCCCCGCGGCCGAATACGACGCCCTGTTCAAGCGCTGGAACCCATCCGAGTTCAACGCCAAGCAGTGGGTCGCCATCGCGCAAGCCGCCGGCATGAAGTACATGGTTTTCACCAGCAAACACCACGACGGCTTCTGCGAGTGGGACTCGAAGCTCACCGACTACAAGATCACCAGCCCGGAGAGCCCCTTCCACCGCGACGTGGTGCGCGAGCTGGCCGACGCCTGCCATGCCGCCGGGCTCAGGTTCGGCCTCTACTACTCGCCGCCCGACGCCCACCACCCCGACTACCACGTCGACCAGGCCAGGTACAACGAGTACTTCCACGGCCAGATCCGCGAGCTGCTCAGCAACTACGGCAAGCTGGACATCATCTGGTTCGACAGCCTCGGCGGCTCGGCGGAGTCCTGGGGCGCCGAGCAGCTTTTCGCCGACATCAAGCGGCTTCAGCCCGACATCCTGATCAACAACCGCCTCGGCCTCCCCGCCGATTACGACACTCCCGAGCAGACCATCGGCGGGTTCCAGCTCAACCGGCCCTGGGAGACCTGCATGACCATCTGCAACCAGTGGGCCTGGCGGCCGGACGACGCCATGAAGCCGCTCGAGCAGTGCCTCCGCACCCTGATCTCCTGCGCGGGCGGCGACGGCAACCTGCTGTTCAACGTTGGCCCCATGCCCACCGGCGCGATCGAGCCGCGCCAGGTCGACCGACTCAAGGAGATGGGTGACTGGCTCGGCAAGTACGGCGAGAGTGTCTACGCCACGCGCGGCGGACCGTACAAGCCCAACCGCAACCTGGCCAGCACGCGCCGCGGCGACACCGTCTACGTGCACGTCTTCAAGTGGACCGGTGAGACCCTCACCCTCCCCGCGCTGCCCGCCAAGGTGCTCGAAAGCAGCCTCCTCACCGGCGGCACCGTGCAGGTTGCGGAGACGGCGGACGGGCTGGCCCTCACCGTTGCCAAGGCCGACCAGCAGGCCATCGACACCATCGTCAAGCTCAAGCTGGACCGCCCGGCGATGGACATCGCCGCCCTCCGCACCGTGCCGCGCAACCTGGTCCGGCCGGGGATGAAGGTCACCGCCAGCAACGTCTACCTGAACATGGCGGAGCACGGCGCCGACCGGGCGATCGACGGCAACGACGGCACCCGCTGGGCCACCGACGGCGGCACGCGCTCCGCCTGGCTGGAGGTCGACCTCGGCCACCCGACCACCTTCGACCGCCTGGAGGTGGACGAGTCCTACGCCGGGCGCGTGCAGAAGTTCGAGCTGCAAGTCAGGGACGGCGAGGCGTGGAAGGCCTGCTACCAGGGCACCACCATCGGCGAGAGCTTCGTGGCGAAGTTTGACCCGGTCACCGCGCAGGTCGTCCGGCTGAACATCCTCGAAGCCACCGAAGGGCCGACGATCTTCGAGGCGCGCCTCTTCTCGACCGCCAGCGGGACCAGCCTGGTGAACGCCAACACGAAGCTGAGCGCCTCGAACGTGTTCCAGAACGAGCCGACTTACGCGCCGGAGATGGCCACGGACGACGACACGGGCACCCGCTGGGCCACGGACGGCGGCACGAAAACAGCGTGGCTGGCGTTCGACTTCGGCCGGCCGGTAACGCTCACGCGGGCCGAGATCGACGAAGCCATCGAGCCGCGCGTGCAGGCGTTCGAGCTGCAGTACAAGGACGGCGAGGCGTGGAAGACGTTCTACACGGGCGCCACGATCGGCCCCGACTATGCCGCGGAGTTCGCGCCGGTGACCGCGCGGGAGGTGCGGCTGAACATCCTCGACGCCACGAACGGGCCGACCATCTGGGAAGTGCGGCTGTTCGGGCCGGCGAGGTAGGGGCCGCCGCCATGCACGTGCTCAGCGTCAACCTGTCCGCCGAGCCGCGGGCGCATCCCAACGACCCGGGCCGTGTGACCGGTGTCTACAAGGAGCCCGCCGACGAGCTGTTCGCCGGCCCCCTCGGTGTGCTGGGCGACCACGTCTGCGACCGCAAGTACCACGGCGACCCGGCCAAGGCGCTCTGCATCTACTGCGGGCAGCACTACGAGCATTGGCGGGACACGTACCCGCAGGTGCCGTGGGGGCCGGGCTGCTTCGGCGAGAACCTCACCGTGCTTGGCGTCACCGAAGAGACCGTCCACCTGGGCGACACGTGGGAAGCGGGCGAGGCGCTGCTCCAGGTCAGCCAGCCGCGGCAGCCGTGCGGCACGTTGTCGGGCCGGCATGGAGTTCCGGACCTGGTGAAGGCAGCGGTCGGC
>JACPDV010000676.1 GCA_016183835.1 Armatimonadota bacterium | reverse complement strand
GCGCCCTTCAACCGCGCCCCTCCAGCTACCCCGTGCGGACCGCGAAAATTTTTCTCGCTCCTCAAAAAAAACGGCTTCCCACGCCGGTTTTCAGCCCTGGAGGATCGTGCGCCGTGATCAAAACGGGATCGCCGGGCACGCCCGCGTCACGGCAACCCCCGCGCCACCACCTCCGCCATCCGCTCGTAGCCGACGGCGGTGCAGCCGCTGTCGAGCAGCGCGCGGGTCACCGGCTCCGAGGAGGCGAGATGGAGGTAGGTGAACAGGATCAGGTCGTCGCGCAGCCGCAGCCACTCCGGCTCGAGCGGCTCCTTGACCTTGACCACCATCTCGGCGCGGCCCCACACCTCGGCGGCGGTGCCCACCACCTCCGCGCCGCACTCGGTGTACTCGGCGTCCTCGAATCCGCTGGCCTGCCCGGCGCCCGACTCGACCAGCACGAAGTGGTCGTGGCTGGTCAGCGCACTCGCCCCCGCAGGGGTGAGGGCTACCCGGTTCTCGCCGTCCTTGATCTCGCGCGGGACTCCGATCACCATTGGCTGTTCCCTGGCACGCGTGCGAGTTTGACCGACCGGCGCGGGACTGTCAAGCCGCCAACCGCGGAACCAACGCGGGGCGTGCACCCGCTTCAAGGAGTGAACCCATCCCCGGCCAATGTGGACTGCGCCGGGACGCGGAGGGCCGTCGCGATGCTGAAGCTGGTCCTGAAGCTGCTCGGCGGCGTGCTGGAAGTCGCCTTCCTGCTCGTCATCTGCTGCACCCCGCTGACCGCCGTGTGGCTGGTCTCCTCGCTCGCCGCCTACCTGGGCGGGCCGCGCTGGACCAGCCTGGCCGCCGGGCTGGCCCTCTGCCCCGTGCTCCCGCTGGTGTGGGAGGCCCACAGCCTCTACCTCCGCCACAAGCGCAAGGCCGCCCCACGCACCTGGCTCTTCGAGCGCCTCGCCTTCCGGGTCTTCGGGCTGAGCCTGGTGTTCCTCGTCTGTCTCTTGGCCGCGTTCCCGCGCGCCGGGTTCCTCGCGCTCTCCACCCGCGGCGACTGGATGCTCGACACGGCCTGGGTCCGCAGTCGGGTCGCCGAGCCGCGCCGGCAACAGGCCCGCCACGCCCTGCTCAAGTGCGCTGACGGACTCGAGTGGCTCTACAGCACCGTCAGCCCGAACCGCTACAAGGGGCTCGTGGACGACCGCTTCAGGGCCGGCACCCCCGAGCCGGACGAGGCCCCGCCTCAGCCTCAGCCTCAGCCGCCGCCCGGCCAGGACACCGGCACCACCCCGCCGCAGCCGGGTGAGGACACCGGCACGAAGCCGCCCACGCCCGCACCTGCTCCCACGCCCGCGCCCACCCCGCCGCCGCCCGCGGTCTGGCCAGCGAAGAGCAGCGACCTCTCGCCGGCCGTCGCGTCCATGCCACCCGTCGCCGAGACGAGCCTCGACACCGTGGCCGAGTACCTGGCCCACGAGGGCGCGACCCCGGCGGGAAGGTGGTGGTGGGCGACTCGCGCGACGAGAACGGCGAAATCAGCCCCGGCGGCCACGCCTGGAACGCCGCCCAGCTCAACGGCCACTGGTACCTGATGGACGTCACCTGGGACAGCGGCAACGTCAACGGCCCGGTGTTCGAGAAGGACTTCGGCACCGACTACTACCTCGCCCCGCCCAAGGTCTTCCTGCTGAACCATCTCCCCGAGCAGGACGACTGGCAGCTTCAGGCGCCGGCGATGTCGCGCGTGGAGTTCGTCCGCCAGCCGATGTTGGAGCCGAAGTTCTTCGCCCTCGGGCTGCGGTTGGTGTCACCCACCCACCAGCAGAACGACGGCGGGAAGCAGGTCTCGCTGCAGGTCAACAACCCCGGCCGCGTGAAGCTCGCGGCGGTGGCCAAGCCCGCGGGCGCGGCGGTGCCCGGGCAGTGCGACCGCACCACCACCGACGCCGCGGCCAAGCTGACCTGCGCGCTCCCGGCGCCCGGGCGCTACGACGTGATCCTGTTCGCCTTCCCGCCGGTGGGCAACACCGGCGAGAGCATCGCGTCGCTGCAATTCAGCCGCCCGGCCGAATGAGCGCCCGGTACCTCACGTACTCGTCGTGGAGCCGCTGCGACCCCTCACGGCCGTTGTCAGGGCTCATGTAGTTGAGGAAGTCGAAGGTGACGAGCCGCTCGGCGTGCTTGGCGGCGACCTCGATGGAGGCGGCCAGCCGGTCCATCGGCATCGAGCTGTAGTCGCCGAAGTCGGCGCATTCCACGTCGGTCCAGAGCGCCTTGCCGTGCCGCTCGCACAGCTCGCGGAGCGCGCCCTGATCCACGTCGGTGAAGCCCAGCGGCGCCAGGCCGGTGCCCACGCCGTCGATGGCGAGGTAGATGTCCACGCTCTTGGCGGCCGCCATGAACGGGTCCCAGAACGCGCGCAGCTCGGCGGGCTTGGGGATCGCGGCCACCTTCGCGCCGCGCGGCAGCCAGGGGTAGAAGCCCACCGGCTGCACCGTGCGCAGCCGCGGCGCGAGCCGCTTGGCCAGCGCGGCGGCGGACTCCGCCATCGCGGCGGGCTCGGCGGGGTCGTTGCGCGTGTCCCTGGGATCGCACTCGTGGTTGAGGTAGTAGCCGGCGAGCGACTTGTGCTTCAGGTACCGGCGGAGCATCTGCTCGCGGTAGCGCGTCAGGCGCGCCTCGAGCTCCCGCTGCTCCGCCGGGTTGGCCGCGGCGAAGATGCAGTGGGGGAGGATGTCGCCGAGGTAGACCTCCAGTTCGAGCTGGTCAGCCTGCCGGAGGAGCGCCTCGACCGGGTCGCGGCCGACCCAGCAGTCGGTCTGGTCGAGCACGGTGTCGGGCACCACCGTGCTGAACTGCCCGCGCTGCCCGTTGAGGGTGTAGAGGAAGATCGTGCGCAGGCCGAGGTCGCGGGCGGCGACGAGAGTTTTGGCCAGTGCGTCGTCGGTGGCGAACCGGGTGGCCCAGTTGCGGTACTGAAACGACATGAAGGCGCCGTCGAGCAGCGGTGAACGGCGGAAGGCGGGGGCGGGCGGAACGGTCTCGTAGGCTTCCAGCTCGGTGAGGGAGGGCCGGGTGCGGGCGTAGCGCGTGACGACCAGGCGCACGGCGTCGGTCTCCACCGGGTCGAAACGGAGCGTCCACCACTCGCAGTGCGGCCGGTCCACGCTCGCCTGGACGGACTGCCATGCGCCGCCGCAGCGGACCTCGACCCGCCAGCCGTCGGGCGCCGGGAGGTAGCCGACCGAGTAGAAGCGGGCGACGAGGGAGCCGACGCGCAGCGGGGCGGGCCACTCGAGACCGACGTCCTTGGGCGGCTCCGAGGTGGGGTCGGTGGAGGTCCAGAAGGTGGTGGGGTCACCGTCGACGAGGTTCGCGAGCGGGGCGTAGGGCGAGGGGCGCGAGGTGGGGAGCCAGCTCCGCGGGGTGGCCCGGAGGGCAAGATTCGGCGAGGCGGCGAGGGCGGTGGCGACCAGGATCGTCAGCGATGCAGGCACGTGTTGGCGTCCCGTGGGCGCGATGGCCGTGGCGGGTCTACGCGTCCCGCCGGACGGATCCTCCCGAGGGGAATGGCCGTAGGGTCCGCTCGTGCGGACGCATTCGGGGACGGGATGAGCCGCGTCCGCAAGAGCGGACCCTACGCACCTTGCTCGGGGACGGGATGAGCCGCGTCCGCAAGAGCGGACCCTACGCCGCCGACCTGCCGCGCCTCACCAGCAGCCCCGGCACGACCAGGCAGCCGGCGAGGAACGCCAGGCCGAACCCGCCGGCTCGGGCATGGCGCTGCGCGCGGACCGCCGGCGCTTGCCCCATCGGCGTGGCGGCCGGCTCCGTGCCCAGCAGGTGCTTCAGCTCGCTCGCCGTGAACGCCTGGGTCCGCCCGCCGGGCCCGACCTCCACCGCCTGATTGCCGGCGTCAACCACCACCGCGTCGCCGAGGGCCAGGTACTGGGCCAGCCGGCGGCTGCTGTTGGCGAGCTGGAACCACGCCGGCGAGTAGGCCGCCACCTTGACCTGCGGCGGCCGCGCGGCGGTGCGCAGGTCGACCCATTGCTTGCCGTCCTGGACGAAGGCGCGGTTGGCCAGGTTGATCATGTTGCGCACCTCCTGCACCTGGCCGCGGGCGTCGCGATAGGCGTTGGCCTGCACCTGCGCCGCGTTGCGCTGGGCGCGGCTGTTCATCGACTGGCTCACCGCCCAAGCGCCAGTGTCCACGGCCACGGCACGGCGCTGGGAATCCAGGGCGCGCTTGAGCTGTTCGCTCGGGCTCAGGGCCAGCGCGGCCACCCGCTTGGCACCCTCGTCCTGCGTCGCCAGGAACGCCGTGAACTCGGTCATGATGCCGAACCGGCGCGACAGGTCGACCAGCTCCTTAACCAGGGTCTCGTTCTCACCCTCGAGCCGGATGGTGTCCTGCAGGTAGCCGATGCGCCGCGTGGCCCACAGGACCGGAACGAAGTCGTGGCTGGTGGACGAGGCGGGCAGGTCGAAGCCGGCCGTGTAGCGCTCGGCTTTGCCGCCGCGGCGGCCCGTCACGGCCACGCCCAGGTGCCCCGGCTGGCCGTAGCGCCCGACGAGGCTCAGCTCGGAGCCGTGGAACAGGTCGGGCAGCATCTCCGGATGGACATCGGTCACCGGCGCGCCCGACCATTCCACCGCCAGGTCGGTCAGCGCGGGCTTGCTCAGCTTGGCATAGAAGGAGGAGATCTTGGCCTCGATGCTCTCCTCGGGCAGCACGTTGTCGGCGTAGCCGTGGTTGGCCAGGGCGAGCTTGTCGATGAACTGGGCGTTGTAGTCGTAGCCCACGCCGAACGCAAACAGCCGGGCCTTGCCGGCGTTGGCGGCCGTGACGTCCTTGACGATCTGGTCGGTGTCGGTGACGCCGGCGGTGGGCAGCCCGTCGGTGAGGAAGATCACGTAGCGCGGAAGCGGGTCGCTCCCGGCGGCCTTCAGCGAGCGCAGGAGGGCCTCATGGATGTTGGTGCTGCCGCCGGCGTCAAGGCGCTTGACGAAGGCTTCGGCCTTCGCGCGGGCAGTGCGGTCGGCGGCCGGCAGGAGCTCGTCGGCGAGCTCCGTCACGGCGTCGTTGTAGGCGGTGATGTGGAACTTGTCTTCGGGCCCGAGGCCGCGCAGGCAGAACAAGAGCGCCTCCTTGGCCTGCTCGATCTTCTCGCCGCTCATGCTGCCCGAGTGGTCCACCACGAACAGGACGGTCTTCGGCAGGCTTTCGTCGGCCGGCGGCGGGCCGGGGGTGAGGAGCAGCAGGAAGTAGCCCTCATTGCCCTCGCGGAAGGGCAGCAGGTCGAGGGCGACCTCGCGCGGCGTCTCGCCGTAGTAGAGCAGCAGGTCGCGGTCGGGCATCACGTTTTCGGCCGCGTAGGTCGCGGTGCCGGCGCGGTCGCCCTGGCGGAGGATCGAGACGTTGTGGGTCGGGCTGTAGAGGGCGCGCAGCGGCGTCTGGGTCTCGACGCTGACGGTCACCGAGAGCTTCTGGAGCGGCTTGGCCGACCACTTCTCGGGCAGCAGCGGGTAGAGGTAGCGCGTCAGCCCGGCGTCGGTCTGGAGCAGCTCCTGGTACTGCACCACCATCTGCACATCACCGTGCGCCGGCACGGGGAAGACGCGGCTGCGCACCGCATCCTGGCCGAGATACTGCAGCAGTCCGGGATCCTTGCGCCGGCGAACGACCGCCTCGAAGTAGCTCCGCGCCGCGGTGCCCTGCATCAGGGTGGTGGTCAGCTCCTGCCGTCCGCTGACGACGCTGAACGATCGGATGGCGGCCCCGGCGGGCACGGGGAAGACGTACTCGGCTTCGACCGGCCGGTTGGTGTCGTTGTGGAACACCTGGTCGACGCGAGTGGTGGCGACGCGCTCGCGGATGGTCACGGTAACTTCGTGGCGAGTGACGCTGATCGGGTTGCCGGCCGCGGCGGAGGGGATCAGCCCTCCATCCGCGTAGGCCGAGGCGGCGGCGAGCAGGACCAGGAGCGTGGCGAGACGGGTTCGGCGGGACATGGCTCACTCTCCCTGCGGCGCAGGATTGTGGAGCATTACCCGGCGAGGGGGATGGGTGTTGACAGGGGAGCGGCTGGCGACGGGGCGAGGGAGCGGGGCGAGCCGAAGCGGGTCAGTGGTCCGGCGGGAGCGTGGGCCCCAGGAGGAGGTCAAGCCCGGGGTGCGCGGCCTCGGCGTCGCGCTCGATGTCGTAGAGCATGTCGTAGTAGAGCAGCGAACGGAGCTCGGGATCCTGCGGTCGGACCACCACCAACCAGCACTCATGGCGCAGGTCCAAGCCGCCGGGCACCACGCGCATCGGGTAGCGGTCGGCGTCGGGGTGGCGCGCGATCCCATCCTCCACGATGCGGCACACTTCGTCGGCGGCGAATGCGCTCATGCCGGCTCCTCGTACTCCAACATGACGGACGCCATGTTGCGTAGGGCGTTCCCGACGGTCTGTGAGTCCGGATGCCAACCGGGCACGTAGTCGGCCTCGACGCAGGCGCTGTAGAGCGCGGCAAGCTGGCGGTTGAGCTGCTCGAGCTGGGCAACGCTCAGGCCCGGCCCGAGGTGCCTTGTGATTCAGCCTTTGGACACTCTTGTGCTGCGGCGAATGGCGATCGGGTCCGTAGTTCACTCCCACCAGGCCCAGCCGATGCACTACGTAGGCATACGCCGCGTAGTACGCCCGGCTGATCGCCACCCGCGGGTGTGAGTCTCTCAACCCCAGCGCGGCGCCGGCGTTCTCCTCGGCCATGTCCGCCAGGTGTCCATCCCGCCTCGCCCCGGGTGGCCGGTTCGATGGCTCGCCAGACTCACCTCCTGACACGACCCTCTCGCGTCAGGGCGTGGCCGACGCCCGCCCCGCATCTCTGACGAAGAAGCTCATCAGCGTCCCGCCCCCCGGTCCCCGCCGCGGATCCGCGACCGTCAGCCGCGGCTTCAGGCTGCCCATCCGCGGCGTGACGATCGCGTACCGGCCATCCGCCCGTCGATAGCAGAGCTGCGTCACATCGCCGCCGTCCAGATTCACCGCGCCCCACGCGCCGAACGACACCCAGAACCGTTGCAGATCGGGCACCGTCCACCCGCCCGGGTAGGACCAGCCGTGATCCACCGCCTTCCAGCTCACCCATTCGCTGTCGGGCTCCTTGACCACCAGCAGGAAGACCCGGGTGCTGTCACGCGACCAGCCGACCGACGTACGCGAGGTGCGGATGGGATCCACGTCCGGGATATGGCCGACGTCCTGCGGCGTGGATGGCACCGGCCGCGGCGGCGCCGGCTCGCCGGGCTTCGGGAAGGCGTGCAGGCGCAGCGGCCGGCCCTCGACCACCAGCGCCTGTGCGCCCCCGGCGGCGAACGTGAACTCGCGCTCCAGCGCACCGGTACCCGGCTCGTGAAGCAGCTTCAGCCGCTGGCCGGATGGGCCGTCCTGTGTGCCGAAGGTCCACCGGATGCGGCGAGTGTCGGTGTAGTGCGCCCGGCCGGCCAGCACCACCGGGGTAAGGTGCCGGCGCTCCGCCAGCGAGTCCTTCTCACGGTGGCTGAAGAACAGGCCATTCCAGGCCGCCACCACGCGCCCCCGGCCGGTCTGCTCCAGGTGCGCCACCACTGCTCCCACCCCGAGGTGCCAGTAGCGCGAGTGGTCGTCGAACGGGACGGCGTCGTCTTCGTCCTGGTCGTACATCTCGAGACGCAGGCCGGGATTCACCCGCCGGTCGAACTCAAGCAGCTCCACCCCGGTGTGGTCGGGAGAGGAACGGTCGAGAGTGTGAGTGACGCCGGGGTATGGAGCGTCGACGACAGCCTGCGGCCAAGGCCACGAGCAGCGGGCCGCGGAATCCTCCATGTTGCCGCCCGGGAAGAGGACTGGCCAGCCCAGGAAGCGGAGCTGGAATGCGGCGAGACCCGCCAGCAGAACCAGCCACACCAGGACGAGGACCACGCGCCGCCTCCTGGCCCTCGACGTCGCGTGGTTCGCCGCGCCCGGAGCCACTCGTGCACCTCGCCCGCTTGCCCGGCTATTTGGCCTGCGGCACCTTCGAGGCCCGCATCCAGAAGCTCCCGCCGACCGCGGCCAGCTTGAACGGCGCCGCGGGCTTGGCGTCCCGGCTGACCATCGACAGCTCGAACACCGTCACCAGGTCCTTGCCCTCCGCCTTGTCCTGCGGCGACTGCCAGGCCACCATCACCCGCAGCCCGTAGGCCGCCGGCTGACCCAGCGCGTCTTTCTCGAAGACAAACCAGTCGCCGTCGATGCGGATGTTGCGGACCACACTCTCGTCGCCCTCTTCGCG
>JACPDV010000675.1 GCA_016183835.1 Armatimonadota bacterium | reverse complement strand
TTGCGCCGCACGGTGCCTTCTCAACGCCTCGCGGCGCCGCGGGCCTCAACGGCAGGCCATGGACCGGCCCGGCGGACTCGATTCCGGCGCGATAGAATGAACAAACCGGGCCCCCGCGGGGTACAATCAACACGGTAGGTTGACACCGCCCCCAACGGCCGCGTCCGATGGGGTACCCGGCCTCTGTTCGCCTTCGACACGCCCGTGGAGAGAGCGATGCATCCGAATCGGCCTTGGCTGCCCGTCCTCTGGGCCGCCGCCGTCCTCGTGCCTGCGCTGGCCCAGGCGCCCGCGCAGCCGCGCGTCAACTGCAACTTCCGCCAGATCGAGATCCACCGGGCCATGCAGATGCTCACCGAGCTGACCGGGGTGGAGTTCATCGTCGGCAAGGACGTGCAGGGCAGCCTCACGGCCAGCTTCGTCGATAAGCCGCTCGACGAGGTGCTCCAGGTGGTCTCCGTGGCCCTCGGGCTCGAGCTGCAACGCGTGGGCGACGCCTGGCTGGTGAAGGCCAAGCCGAAGCCCGCCGCCGTGCCGGGCGCCGCGCCCGCCGACGCCGTGCCGAAGGTCAGCATCAAGTTCGAGAGGACCGACATCCGCGACGCGCTGAAGCAGATGACCGAGAAGACCGGCATCGACTTCGTCGTGGCCGACGGCGTCCGCGGCAGCATCACCGCCGAGTTCGAGAACAAGCCGCTCGACGAGGTGCTCAAGTCCATCGCCACGATGGTCAACGCCGAGGTGACGTTGGTCGAGGGCGTGTTTATCTTCCGCCCGGCCAAGCCCACCGCCGACCAGACGCTGCCGCCGCGCGAGGGCGCCGGCGCGCTGCTCCCCGGCACCGCGCCCAAGAGCGTGCTCGACGCCAAGGGCGACGCCGCCTCGCTCCTCCCGCCCGTCACCGCCGGGGCGGAGGGCGGCGCGAAGGGCAAGCCCGTCCGCACCACCATCCCGGTGGAGAATCTCTCGCCCGCGGCCATCGCCCGCATCCTGGGCGTCGGCTGGATCGATGGGCAGGGCCGCTACCACTCGCCCGACGAGGGCCAGGGCGCCCCCACCCAGCCCGCGGCCGGTGCGAACAACCCGTATGCCAACCTCCCGCCGCGCTCGCGGGTCACGCAGAACGGCACCATCCTGCTGCCCAATGGCACCACCATCCTCCCCTCGGGCGTGGTGATCGGTCCGGACGGCAGCATCTACATGCCGCGCGGGCCGTCCTACTACAGCGTGCCGTGGGGCACCAACCTGCGGCAGGGGCCGGTGGTCTACCAGGATCCGAACCAGCCGGTGCTCGGCGGCACCATCTCCGGCGTGCCGTTCCAACTGACCCAGGGCGGCCAGCTCTCGCTGCTCCCGCCGACCATCGGCGGCGCCGCCGGGCAGCTCATCCTCCCCCCGGTGACCCTCGGGCCGGGTGGCATCCAGCAGGGCCTGCCGCGGCCGCCAGTGATCATCCAGCAGGGGCCCACCATCCTGCCGCCCAACGGCGCGCCGAACGTGCACTTCGGGCAGCGGCCCACGGACTGGTTCTACGGCCTCCCGCCCGACTGGCACTTCACCCCGCCGCCGGGGTAACCGCGTACACCCGCGTATCGCCCTTCTGCAGGGTGAATGTGTGCGCCGCCGCGGCCGGCCGCTCCTCACCCGTGTACTGCTCCCGCAGCCGCACCGGCTGCCGGAAGGTGAGCGTCTTCTCGCCCGCGGTCACCGCGTGGATGGAGACCAACGCCTCGCCGCCGCTGATCACCTCGCCGCTCTCGCAGTAGATGTGCGCGCCCGCCGAGCGGGCCAGTTCGCGCAGCACATCCGCGTTCACCGTCAACGCCCCGGAGAAGATCGACCGCCAGCCGCCGGACATGGTCCGCACGGCCATTCCCACCCGCTCCGTGCCGGCGTAGTGCCCCAGCACCGTGATTCCATCGCCCGGCCGCACCGCGAACTGCGGCGCCAGCTTCACCTCCACGCCGTACCGCGAGCCCGCCGGCAGCTTGCCTAGCAGCGGGTCGGCCTGCGTGACGATCCAGCTCGCCACCGGGTCGGCCAGCGCCTCCACCGTCATCCCGGTCAGCGCGCCCACGCCGGCCACGGAGGCCCGCGCGCCGTCGGTGTAGCCCGGGGCGTACAGCCAGAGCGCCGTGGCCCGGCGCCGAGCCAGCTCCGCCTGCATCGCCCGCCGCTCCGCCGCGGTCACGCGGTAGGCATTGGCGAAGACGAGCAGCCGCACGCTGTCCGGCACCCGCGCCAGGTCGCGCTGAAGGTAGAGCCCCACCGGGCAGCCCATCGTGTTGAACTCGTGGCGCAGCAGGCTGACCGACTGGAGGCTCACCTCGTTCGAGTTGCGCAGGTCGAGGAAGCTGTCCTCGTCGGTCAGGATGGCCACTTCCGGCCGAAACGGGCCGACGGGCAGCTCGCGCCAGATGGCCTGGTTGCGGGCGAAGTCGTCGTAGATCGTCGGGTCGGCCATCCAGCCGGTGCCGAAGTCCATGTACCAGGTGCCGCAGCGCCGCTCGAGCTGGTGCCCCAGGTTGCGCCGGTAGACGCCCAGCGTCTCGGCCATCGTGTCGGTGCGGCCAAACCCGACGTCGATGCTGGCCAGGTGGGTGCGGGCGTCGTCTTCGTTGACCCACAGCTTGCCGTGGGCCATGACGCTGTCGACCGGCGCCATGAACGGCCCGGTGCCGCCGGCCTGGCGATCGAAGTAGGAGATGGGCGAGCAGACGATGTCCACGTCGGGGCAGTCGAGCAGCTTGCCGAGGTGCAGGTGGCCGCTCACGGCCGGGCCGTAGGCGAAGCCGGCCACGTCGTAGAGGTAGCCGAAGAACGTGATGACGAGCTTGCGCCCACGGGTCTCCTCCTTCACCACGCGGGCCAGGCGTTCGTCGTACGCCTCCAGGCAGACCTGCATGTACTCGGCGAAGTCGATGGCGAAGCGCTGGGTGGCCGGGTTGCGGAAGGCGCCCAGCTCGCCGCGCGTGCGTTCATCGAGCGTCGGCACGCGGATCGTGTCGAAGGTCACCGCCGGCTGCCCCCAGGCGGCCCGCAGTGCGCCGAGGCTCTCGTAGCGCCCCTTGGCCCAGCGGGCAAATGCGCCGCGGAACGACTCCTCGAAGCACGGCATGATGCGTTCCCAGGTGTGGTCGTAGAACCACTCGCCGGCGCTCTGAGCGCAGATGTGGTAGCCCGGGACGTGGTCGCTCCAGTGCGCTTCGAGGTGGCGAACCAACCCGCGCAAGGCGGCCTCGGCATCCAGTTGCCACGCCAGCAGCGCCGGCGCGGTCATGGGATGCTCGCCGTCGTCGTAGACTTGCCGGCAGCCGGGATGGGCGGCCTTCCACCAATCCGGCGCGTCGAGGAACAGCCGCGGGAAGCAGAGCGCCTCCGGGTCGATGGCGACGATGTGACGCATCTGCTCGTCGACCCCGGTGTAGTCGGCCGGCTGCCCGTCCCCGGGCCACGGCACGGTCATGGGGAAGGTGCCCATGTGCAGCCCGCGCGCGGCTCCCAGGGCGAGGAGCTTGTCCGACGCGCCGCCCGAGCCGCCGTAGACCGTCCACGGCTCGCCCATGTGCACGGCCTGGATCTCGACCCGGCGCGGCTCGGCCGAGCGGAGCCAGCAGGCGAACGTGTAGGTGACGCCCTTGCGCAGCTTCACCGCCTGGTAGAGGTGGATCTCGTAGATCTGCACGCCGACGTGACCCACGTGCACGCGGAGGCAGGTCTTCTCGGAGTGCGGGTCGGCGGGATCGAGGCGGTACTCGGCGGCGGCGCCGGCGGAGTTGTTGAGGAAGTAGGTCCAGGCCGTAGGCAGCGCGTCGCCCTCGAAGTCGCCGCCCTCGAGCAGGTTGTCCGACGTCGGACGGTCGAGCGTGCCCTCGTGGAACCGTACGTCGTCCACGAACCAGTCGCCGACCGGCGCGACGTTGCGGATCTGGACGGAGACGGAGTCGTCGTCCCGCGGCGCGCGGAAGGTGAAGCTGAACTCCTGCCAGACGGGCGCGACGTCGCAGCCCAGGGCATTGGCGCCCTCGCCGGCCGTGTGGAGGAAGAGGAACGGCGGCTGCGGCCGGCCGTCGAGGAGCAGCGTGGGAATGCCGTTCACCGGCTTGACGTAAGCCTCGAGCGCGGCGGCGAGGGCGGGGAGGAGGGTGAGCAGGACGAGGTGGCGGAGGGTCGGGCACATGGGTGGCCTCGCGGCGGGCATGTCGCCGTGGGTTCGTTGTCGGTTGATCGGCCCCTGCACCCGCCGTTGAAACGGCGGGCTACCAAGAACGAAACCCCTGCGGGGTCTTGTGCCTCGTAGCCCGGCATTTCAATGCCGGGTGGCCACGTCCCGTTGCCGGTCACCCATCCAGCTCCCCCATCGCCGTCCCCCGCAGCGGATCCCCTACCCGCTCCATCTCGGCCAGCATCCCGCGCAGCAGCTCCGCCTCCTCCGCCGCGCAGGCGGGATCGCCGAGGCGGTTGAGCGTCTCGCCGGGGTCGGCTTCGAGGTCGTACAGCTCGCCCGCGCCGTGCGGGGTGTAGATCAGCTTCCAGCGCCCCTGGCGGAAGGCGCGGACCGAGAAGAAGCTGTTCCCCGTGCCCTCGTAGGGGTGGTAGCTCTCGTCCGGCGTGTCGCCCTCGCCGCGCAGCGCCGGGGCGGCGGAGCGGCCGTGGAACGGCGCCTCCGCCGGCACGTCCGCCAGCTCCAGAAGCGTCGGCGCCAGGTCCACCTGCTGCACCGCCGAACCGCAAGTCGCGCCGCGCGGCAGGCCCGCCGGCCAGCGCACTACCAGAGGAACCCGCAGAACGTCCTCGTAGAGCGGCGGCCCGCCGTGCATCGCGAAGCCGTGGTCGCCGACGGGTGTGGCGTGGTCCGACGTGAAGACGACGATGGTGTCGTCGGCCATGCCAAGGGACTGGAGCCGGTCGAGGACGCGCCCCACCAGCGTGTCGATCATCGTCAGGTGGCCGAGGTAGCTGGCGATCAGCCGCCGCCATTCGGCCTCGCTGCGCTCGAACGAGCCTTGCCTGCGGCGGGCCAGCCGCACCCACTCGGGCTTGCCGGCGAGATCCTCGCGCAACGTGGCCGGGAGCGGCACGCCTGCGGGGTCGTAGCGCTCCCAGAACTCGCCGGGCAGCCAGCAGGGCGGGTGCGGGCCGTCGAAGTCGAGCTGCAGGAACCACGGCTCCGGGCGGCCGACGAGGTCGTCGAGCAGCGCCATCCCCCGCTCGGCGAAGCGGCCCTCGCGGGTGGCTGCCACGGGGTAATCGACCCGCCCGCAGAGCCACGCGCGCTGCTCGCGGGGCGGCGCCTCTTCGCAGCCGTGGGCCGCGCGGAGCCAGCGGCAGTAGTCGGCGGTGGTTTCGTGCCGGTCGTCGTCCCAGTCGTTGAGGACGATGTGCATCTGCCCGGCGTAAGCGGTGCGATAGCCGTGGGCATGCAGGATGCCGGGCAGCGTGGGCGTGCCGGGGTGGATGCGGAACGGGTAGCCGCCGGCGAAGGCGCCATTGGTCAGCATGCCGTGGGCGTGGGGGTGGAGGCCGGTGATCAGGCTGGCGCGGGCGGGGTGGCAGATGGGCGTGGTGGCCCAGACGCGGGGGCAGTTCACGCCGCCGGCGGCGAGGCGCTCCAGCGCGGGCAGCTCCGCCGCGCCGCCGTTCAGCCGGCAGGCGTCGTGGCGGGCGGAGTCGACCAGGATCAGCAGGACGTTGGGTCGCGGCATGGCGGTTCCCGGTCTACGGAGTCAGCGCCGCCGGTTTGATGGTCCAGGCCTGGCGGCGGGTGTGGCGCATCACACCGGGCGCCTTGAACCCGTCGGGGAAGATCACCCAGTGGAACGGGTTCGGCTCGTCGGTGACGTGGCGGGCCGGGCGGAAGTCCACCGGCGTGGCGTCCACCTCGTCCGGCGGAGTGCCTGCGGTGGCGGTGCTGCGCAGCGCGCGGAGGCCGGCGAGGAGGAACTCCTCGGGTCGCAGGTTGAGCGCACCCACCGGGACGGCGGCCGGCAGCGTGAGGGGCGGCAGGCCGGGCGTGGGGACGAGCCACTCGGGCGCGTCCGGCAGGCGGCGGGCGAGGTGGCAGCGGTCGAGCAGCGCCTGCGCGCCGGCCACCAGATCCTCGAAGCGCACACTTACCCGCCGGCGGAGTCGCTTGGCATCGCTGTGCGGGCCGTCCACCGAGAGCGGGACCGCCAGGCGGCTGTGGTCGGCGGGGGGCACGATGTCGTCCGGGCGCAACAGGTCGGCCACGGCGGTCAGCAGCTCGGCGGCGGTCAGCCAGCCGCCGTCCACCGCGACGTAGTCCACGCTGTCGGTCCACTCGGCGGTGGCCTCGATCAGCTCATCGCGCGTGTAGGACCGGCCGACGGCGCGGTCGCGGTAGAGCGAGAGCAGCTCGGCGGTGCCGATGGGGGTCACCTCGCTGGCGCGGAGCTGGGTCAGGTAGGTCTCCATCGCGGCGTAGCGGCGGTTGCGCTCGGCGGGGGACGGGAGCGGCGGCTGGCGGAGGGCGTTGAGCGGCGGGTTGGCGCCGCGGGCGAAGTTGACCCCGTCCCAGAAGGCGTCGGTGCTCAGCTCGCAAGGGTGGAAGTAGACGCTGATCACGCCGCCGCCCTGCTTCTGCAGCCGCCGCGCGGCGACGCGGAAGCGGGTCACGCCCTCCAGCTCGTCGCCGGGCTGATTGACCCGATAGCGCTGGAGGTTCGGCCCCATGCGGGTGACGAAGAGGAGGCCCATGAGCCAGAACGGGTGGCCGTCCATGCCGATCCACGGCCCTTCGTCCACGTAGGCCCGCACGCCCCACTGGCGGAGCATCGGCAGCGCCTGGGGCGCCCAGGCGCCGCCCGGCTGACCGTAGCAGAGCACCGGCTTGTCGAACAGGCGGGCCACGTCGTCGTACCCGGGCTTCTCCTCGCGCCAGAAGCGGAGCTCGGCGCGGGGCCAGTCGAGGGCCTCGCAATACTCGGTGATCACCGGATGCCGGCTATGGTAGTTGGTGTGGTAGCCGATGTCGTGGGCGCCCAGTGCGCGGAGCACGTCGGCGCGGCCGCGGGCGTAGAGCCGGCGGGCCTTCTCCCCGACGAGCTTGAAGGTGGCGGGGAACTCGAGGCGGGTGTGAAGCTGGGCCAGGAACAGCGCGGCGTCATCGCTCTCCGGCGCGACGTAGTCCTCGGTGTCGTACCAGACCAGCAGGCGGACGCGGGCGGGCATGGCGGGCTCCGCGGGCGCCGTGCAGTTCGGCGGCGCCGGGCGGAGTCCTGTCCGTGGTGCGTCCGGCCTCACCCCCTCCTTGCCAAGGAGGGGGCAGGGGGAGGTCCAGTCGACCCACGGGGAGGCGGCCGAAGGCCTTGCTCTTGCCGCCCACGACACGCGCTGGCGGCGGAGGTGAGGAGCGTCGGACCGGGAACTCCGCAAGAGCTTAGGAATGGACGGGACCTCCCCCTGCCCTCTCCTTGGCAAGGAGGGGGTGGCCCGAGGGCATTCGGGCAACAGGAACGTGTCATGACGAAGTTCGTGTTCAGCATCGACGACGCCGGCTCGGGCGGCGACGACATGATCGAGTCGTTCCGCCGCACCAGCCGCCATCTCGAGTCGCGGGGGATCCGCGGCACCTGGTTCTTCGTGCCCTACGCGGGCGGGCAGCCGGTCAGCGACGGGTGGAAGCGTGCGGCGCTCGAGATGCGCGACGCGGGTCAGGACATCCAGCTCCACGGCCGCACCCACGGCGACTGCTACGAGTTCGGCCCGCCCAACTTCCCCGCCACGCGCATCGTGCCCGACTTCATCACGCAGTTCGAGGCGCGCCGTGAGGAGCTGCTGCAGCGCTATACCGTGGCCAACCTGCGCGGCTGGATGGAGCAAGGGCTGGAGGTCTTCGAGCGGGACCTGGGGATCCGCCCGACGGCCTTCCGCGCGCCCTGCGGGGCAGTGAGCAAAGCGATGTACGAGGCGCTGGCGCAGCTCGGCATCGGCGTGCACTCGTGCATGTACATCAGCGCCGTGGGTTACGAGCACCTGCCCCACCTGAGCAGCCGGCTCGAGCAGTACTGGACCGACACCATCCCCCACCGGCCGTACCGCTGGTATTCCGGTGTGATCGAGGCGCCGATCCTCAACGAGTACACCTGGCGCGGCGCCTCGGCGCGGAGTGACGACTACCTCAAGCTGGCGCGCGAAGACATCGACCGGGTGGTGACGGAGAGCCCGGTCGCGATCATCCTGATGCACACCCACGGCATCGCCGACAGCTACGAACATGCCTTTCGGCTGATCGACGCGGTGATGGAGCACGTGGCGGCGAACGGGTACGGGGAGTTCTCGACCGTCAAGGAGCTGATCGAGAGCGGCGAGATGGCGGCCGCGGCGACGGTCGAGGGACCGGACATCCTGGAGGTGTGAGGTGAAGGTGCGCGGCTGCCAGGCTGACTCCTCCCCCTGCGCAGCGGGAGGAGGCCGGGAGGGGGGCCGGACATCCGGGGCTGACCGGGGGCCGACCCCCACCCCGTCCCTCCCCCGCTGCGCAGGGGAGGGCGACGGACGCC
>JACPDV010000674.1 GCA_016183835.1 Armatimonadota bacterium | reverse complement strand
GGAGGTATACTGGACGCACGGTGGGCCTCCTGCCTGGCGTTGGCATTCACCTCTTCCAGACAGGAGCCACCGTGATCTGTTTGCGGGACTTCCCCCAAAAACGCCAAAGTCCAGCTTGGCAAGGAGGGGGTGGCGGATGGGGGCGTGGCGGCGCGTGCCCGGTAGCTCGAACTGCGACCAGGCGACCTCGTGCCCCGCGCCGGCCCAGGGCGTGTCCTCCTTCAGCACGAAGCTGACGTCGAGGAACGCCTCGCCGGTCTCCGGCCGCTCGCACGGGATGGTGACCGCTTGTCTGCCACCGGCCGGCACCTCCACGGGCAGGTCGCCCGCCTGCACCACCGTGCCCTCCACCGTGACCGTCCATCGCGCCGCGAGGTGGGAGAGGTCGCGGAAGTGGTAGCGGTTGTGCACGCAGATGCGCCCGCGGGCCAGGTCGATGGCCACCACCTCCACCGGCTGGAGGATCTTCTTGTACTCCCACAGCGCCGGATGCGGCACGCGGTCCGCGCCGACCAGGCCGTTGAGACAGAACGCGCCGTCGGTGGGGTACTCGCCCAGGTCGCCGCCGTAGGCGTGGAAGACCGGCCCGTCGCGCAGGTCCTGCCAGTCGAGCCAGAGCACCGCGCCGGCGGCCGGCGCCTCCGGGTCGCCCAACTCGTCCGCCGGCACGGCGCGGGCGTAGACCCGCACCTGGTCGATCAGCGTGCCGCGGACCGTGCGGCTCGACGCCTCGTCGCGGCCGATGTTGAGGGTGAACGGCTCCGCGTCCAGCGGCCCGCTGAGCGGCGCCTCGGCGGCGAGAGCGCCATCGACGTAGAGCCGCAAGCCGTCGCCGTCGCAGACGCCGGCCAGGTGGTGCCAACAGGCGGCCCAGCCGTCGCCCACCGCGGCCCGGGCGGCCACCGGCGCGCCGCCCGACTGCACGCACAGCTCAACGTGCCCTGCGTCCACCTGCCGCAGCGCGTACTGCGCGCCTTTCTGGATCAGCGCCTGCACGCCGTCGCCCGCCTCAGGGTGCACCCAGCACTCCAGCGAGAACGGCTCGCCCGTGAAGTCCAGCGCCGGCGACGGCGCCAGCGTCGCGTACCCGCCGGTGAGCATGGCGCCGTCGGCATCGCCGGCGATCTCCGCCAGCACGAAGGCGTCGTTGCCATGGCCCGACTTGTCCGGCGCCACGCGGAGCCGGTTCTCCACCGCCTGGTCGATCCAGTCCCAGATGAACCCGCCCTGCAGCCGCGGCCAGGTGCGGATGGCGTCCCAGTACTCCTTCAGGTTGCCGGTCGAGTTGCCCATGCTGTGGGCGTACTCGCACATGATCACCGGCCGCTGCTCGCCCGGCTCGCGGGCCATGTCGATGATCCGCTGAACCGTGGGGTACATCGGCCCGAGGATGTCCACCGCCGGGTCGTTCTCCGCCGGATGATAGTGCACCAGCCGGGTCCGGTCCTTCGCCCGGATCCAGTCTGAGCAGACGCGGTGGCAGTGGCCGAAGCCCGACTCGTTGCCCAGCGACCAGACGATCACGCTGGGGTGGTTCTTGTCGCGCTCCACCATGCCCTGGCAGCGGGACAGGAAGACGTGCTCCCAGTCGGGGTCTTTGGTCAGCTTGTCCCACACCGCGTGCGACTCGATGTTCGCCTCGTCGTAGAGGTAGATGCCGTACTCGTCGCAGAGGTCGTACCAGCGGGGGTCGTTGGGGTAGTGCGAGGTGCGCACCGCGTTGAGGTTGAACTGCTTCATCAGCCGGATGTCGGCGACCATCCGCTCGGTGGTCTGGTAACGGCCGAGGCGCGGGTCGAACTCGTGCCGGTTGGTGCCGCCGAGGAGCACGCGCTGGCCGTTGACCAGCAGGTTGCCGTCGCGCAGCTCCACGCTGCGGAAGCCGACGCGCTGGCGGACCACCTCGAGGACCTTGCCGGTCGCGTCCAGCAGCGTGACCACCGCCTGGTAGAGGTAGGGATCCTCCGCCGACCAGAGCCGCGGAGCCGCGACCGCCATGGCGAGGAGGCCTGTGCCGGTGTCTTTGCCAGGCGTGATTCGACCGCTGTCCATGGTCTCGCGCACCGGCCGTCCGTCGGCATCGAGCAGTTGCAGTTCCAGCGTGGCAGGCAGCCCTGCAACCCGGACTTCGTAGTCCAACCGGAGCCACGGTTCATCCATGAGCGGCATGGCGAGCCCAAGCACGGCTTCGGCATGGGCGGCGTCGAGCGTCGTGTAGACCCACAGGTCGCGCAGGTGAGTCCGGGGTCGTGCGAGCAACTTCACGTCGCGGTAGATCCCGCCCAGCCGCCAGAAGTCCTGGTCTTCCACCCAGGTGGCGGTGCACCAGCGCACCACGCGCACGGCGAGCACGTTCTCGCCGGGCACGAGATACGGCGTGAGGTCGAACTCGGCGGTGATCATGCTGTCTTCGCTGTAGCCCACCTCCTGGCCGTTGAGCCACAGGTGGAAGCACGCGTTGACCCCTTCGAAGGCGATCACCACCTGCATGTCGCGCCACGCGTCGGGCACTGTGAAGGCGGTGCGGTAGCAGCCGGTCTCGTTGTGGTCGGCCGGGACGCCGGGCGGCTCGGCGGGCGACCACGGCATCTGCACGTTGACGTACACCGGGTCGCCGTAGCCCTGGAAGTGCCAGTCGCCGGGGACGTCGATCTCCGCCCACGAGGCGATGTCGTAGCCCGGGTCCTGAAAGCCGTCGGGCGCCGCGGCGGGACACTTGGCGAAGGCGAACCGCCAGCGGCCGTTCAGGCTCTGCACGCGCGACGATTCGCCGGCCAGCGCCTCCTCGCGGGTGGCGCAGGGCAGCAGGGTGGCGTGCGGGGGCAGCTTGTTGCGGCCGATGACGGCCAGGTTGTCCCAATCGTGCATCCAACGGCCTCCCGGGGGCCGGGGTATTCGGCCCCCGGGAAGGCCATCCCTTCGCGCGCGTCACGCGGCCAGCGAGCGGTGATCGGTGGTCTGCAGCGGCTGTTCACTGACCGGCGCCATGGCCGGGGCCGGGGGGCGCTTGACGAAGAAGCTGTCCAGCGCCAGCCGCCCAGCGCCCGTGAACATCAGCGCCATGAAGATCAGGAGCAGCGTGAGCGGGTACTCCATGCCCTTGGGCGCGAAGAACGACTGGCTGTGCACCAGGCTGATCGCGACGGCCATGTTGATCGCCATCGGCACGGCCACCAGCCGCACTCCCAGTCCCACGAGCATCAGCACGCCGCCCACGAGCTCGGTCAGGGCGGACAGGCCGGCCAGGGTGAGCGGATAGGGCAGGCCCATCTTGGTCAGCCCTTCGCTGAACTGCGGCACGCCCTTGATGAACACCTTATCGTAGCCATGCGCCACGAACACCGCGCCCACGGCCAGCCGCAGCATGGTCGGCCCCCACGCGGCCAGGGCGCTCTGGTTCTTGCCGTTCATGGTTCCTCCTCGCGGTGCCGCCGCGTGCCAACGCACGGCGGCCGCACGGCCGATGCCGGTGAAAACAGCCTGCGCCCGCGCGGAGTTCGCCCGGCCGTTGCGGCTTGACAACATTTGCCCGGCCGGCGTTCCATTGCGCCATGCAGCCCGCGACCCGGCTCCGCGACTTCCTCGGCCTCCAGCGCAGCATGCTGGGCCTGCTCTCGATGGTGATCCTGGTCGGCATGGGCGAGCACATGGCCGAGCAGTTCCTGCCGCTCTACCTTCAGGCCCTCGGCGCCGGGTTCGTGGCGGTGGGCACGCTCAACGCCCTCGACAACCTGCTCAGCGCGCTCTACAGCTTCCCCGGCGGCTACCTCAGCGACAGGCTCGGCACCAAGCGCGCGCTGCTGGTCTTCAACCTCTTCGCGATGCTCGGCTACGTCGTGGTGATCGTCGTCCCGAGCTGGCCGGCGGTGTTCGTCGGCGCGATCTTCTTCCTCTCCTGGACCGCCATCTCACTGCCCGCCAGCATGTCGCTGGTCTCCAAGGCGTTGCCCAGCAACAAGCACACCATGGGTGTCACGATGCACAGCCTCGTGCGCCGGCTGCCGATGGCGCTGGGTCCGATGTTCGGCGGCGCCCTAGTGGACCATTACGGACCCGTGCTGGGTGTGCGCATCGCCTTCGGCGTGGCGCTCGGCATGGCCGTGGTGGCCGTGGTGATGCAGGAGACCCTGATCGTCGAGGCGGAGCGCCCGCCGGGTGAGGAGACCACTCGGCCCGACGCCGAGCACAACCCGCTCAGAGTCTACGCGCACATGCCGCCGGCGCTGAAGAGCCTGCTGGTCAGCGACATCCTCGTCCGCTTCTGCGAGCAGATCCCGTACGCCTTCGTCGTCATCTGGGCCACCGAGAGCATCGTCCACCCGGTCACCAAGCTGCAGTTCGGCACGCTCCGCAGCATCGAGATGGCGACCGCCATCCTGATCTACCTGCCCGTCGCCTACTTCGCGGACAAGACGCGCAAGAAGCCCTTCGTCGTGGTCACCTTCGCCTTCTTCACCTGCTTCCCCCTGTTCCTCATGCACTGCCAGGGCTACACCGCGCTGGCCGCCGCGTTCGTCCTCCGCGGGCTCAAGGAGTTCGGCGAGCCGACCCGCAAAACGCTGATCATGGACCTGGCGCCCGAGGGCCGCAAGGCGCAGATGTTCGGGCTCTACTACCTGATGCGCGACGTGGTGGTGTCGGTGGGGGCGTTCAGCGCCGGGTTCCTGTGGAGCATCAGCCCGCAGACCAACCTCTGGACCGCCTTCGCCTGCGGCGCCGCCGGCACGCTCTGGTTCGCGATCTGGGGCAAGGACCTGGGCTGGCAGGCCGAACCCACACCCACCGGGAGCTGACGCTATGACCGCCTGTGCCCTGACCGCCCTCCTCTCCACCGCCGTGGCCGCGCCGTGGCAGGCGAGCGAGTTCCCCATCGGCTACTGGTACGGCCCGCCCGCCGAGTACAACACGCGCGAGACCTGGCAGGCGGTCAAGGACGCCGGGTTCACCTTCGGCGGGATGGGCAACTATGGCGTCGACGGCAACCCCAAGATGCTCGACCTGTGCGCGGAGGTGGGGCTCAAGGCGATCGTGATCGACGGCCGCCTGGCCTGGCAGGTGACCGCCGGCGACCACTGGCGAGAGACCCTCGCCGAGGTCGTCAAGGACTACGGCTCGCACCCGGCACTGCTCGGCTACTACCTCCAGGACGAGCCTCACTACAGCCTCTTCGACGCCCTCGGGAAAGTCAGCCAGGAGCTGCAGAGGATCGACCCACGGCACCTGCCCTACATCAACCTCTTCCCCACCTACGCCAGCGTGGAGCAGCTCGGCAACCCGACGTTCGCCGACCACCTCGAGACCTTCCTCCGCATCGTCCAGCCGGGCGTGCTCAGCTACGACCACTACGCCCTGCTGCGGGACGGCGGCCTGCGCGGCGACTACTTCGAGAACCTGGCCCTGATCCGCGCCGCCGCGCAGCGCCACGGTGTGGCGCCCTGGGACATCTTCCTCTCGCTGCCGCACCTCGGCTACCGCGACCCTACGGCGGCGGAGATGCGCTGGCAGGCCTACACCGCCCTGGCCTACGGCATGAAAGGGCTGATGTACTTCACCTACTGGACGCATCCCGACTGGGAGAAGGACGGCCAGACCGCCATCGTCCACCCCGACGGCAAGCCCGCGCGGTTGTATCCCATCGTCCAGGCGGTCAACCGCGAGGTGCAGGCGCTCGGGCCCACGCTGCTCGGGCTGACCTCCACCGCCGTCTACCACACTGGGCCCATCCCCGCCGCGTGCACCCGGCTGGAGGGCGACGCCGTCCTGAGCGTCGAGGGTGACCCGCCGCTGGTGATCGGGCTCTTCGAGGACGCCCAGCAGCAGACCTACGCGATGCTCGTCAACCGCGACTACGCCGCGGCGGCGGACGTGGTGGTACACTTCAAGCCGCACGTCAAGCAGGTGCTCGCGGTCAGCCCGCAGGACGGCCGGGAGCAGCCGGCCGCGTTCGACAAGGGCGTCCTCGGGCTGCACCTGGAGCCGGGCGACGGGCGGCTCTTCCGCCTGGTGACCGAGTTCGCCTACGCCCAGCCGCCCCGGGCCAAGACGGACATCGCCTTCGGCTTCGACCAGGCCGACGACCTGGACGGCTGGGCGGGGTTCAACAGCCTGGCCGCGCCGGCGGTGCGCGACGGCGTGCTGACCCTCACCTTCACCGGTCCGGACCCGTTCCTCAGCCGCGGCATGCTGCGCATCCAGCCGGACGCCTACGCCAAGCTGCGGGTGCGGATGCGGCTCGGCTCGGGGAATCGCGAAGGGCAGCTCTTCTGGGCCACCGCCGACGAGCCCGAGTTCCGCGACGACAAGTACCTGAACTTCGCCATCCAGCCGGACGGCGAGTGGCACGAGTACGTGATCCCCGTGGGCGAGCATGCCAAGTGGAAAGGGCAGACCATCATCGCGCTGCGCCTCGATCCCACCACGGGCGACGCGCAGCCGGGGTCAAAGGTGGACATCGACTTCATCCGCGGGGAGTAGACCGGCGACCCGCGGCATCGCGCTGGCCCGGAGCGGACGGGCGGGGGAACCCCGCCCCTACCGGCCCTGGTGTGCCGGTTCTGCGCAGGTAGGGGCGAGGTCTCCTCGCCCGTCGGTGGGCGCTGTGATCCTGTCGCTGCCTCCGGTCATGTCAGCGTCTCCGTGTCGCCCGGCTCGAGCAGCTTCAGCTCCATCCAGCCCGGCTGGCCGGCTCGGAAAAGCCACGCCCGGCCCTGGCCCATCACGGACAGGGTGGTCTCGTCGGTGATCCCCACGCCCGCCGGCTCGTCCAGTCCGAGCCCCAGCAGGCCCGACGTGTCGCGCAGGGCGACGAGCAGCCCCGGGTCGCTCTGCCCGCCCGAGCGCCGCTGGGCGGTCTGCCGCAGCGCCTCGATCAGTCGCGGGAAGGAGCCTCGCTCGGCGAAATGCCCTTCGACGATCACATTGGGCAGGAGCCGCAGGCCGGGGCCCAGCTCGAGCTCCTGCGGCTCGCGGTGTGCGGCGCGGAGGCAGGCGGGGTTGCCGTCCGAGAGCCGGTCGCCGGCCAGGATGGCGGTGCCGCCAACCAGCATGGCCCCGGCCGACAGCCCGGCGTAAGGCACACCGTAGCGGTAGCGCTCGCGGATCTTGTCGCGCACCGCGGGCGCGCCGTAGACCCGGTGGTAGGCGCGCGGGTCGCCGCCGGCCATGAAGAACCCGGTGCAGTGGCCGAGGGAGGCGATGGTCTGCCCGCTGAGCTGCCCGTTCGGCCCGGGGATGATCGCCTCGAGCCGGCCGGCGCCGTGGCGGCCGAAGAAGGTCTCGTAGCGTTCGAGGTGCCGCTCGGCGGACTCCCGGTCGAGGAACAGCAGGGCGATCCGGCCGTCGCTGCCACCGGCGGCGTGGACGAACGGCTGCGACAGGGCGCCGAAGTCGGCGCTGCCGCCGCCGAAGAGGAAGAGGCGTCGCGTGGCCATGGCCGTGCACCTCCGGAACGGGAGGTGTTCCGGCAGCTTACGGCTGCTCCTCCGTGGTGCCACCGCTGGCCAGCGCGATCCCCGCCGTCACCAGCGCCACGCCGAGCAGCACCCAGAGCGTGAGCGGCTCGCCCAGGAGCAGCCAGCACCAGAGCACGCCCCACACCGGCACCGTGTTGGTGTAACCGGCGATCTGGCTGGCGCGGAAGTTCTCGTAGAGCCAGGCGTTTCCGGCGAAGCACAGCCCCGCCACCACGAGGCCCTGGTAGAGCATCGCCGCAATGTGCCGGTTCGTCAGCACGCCCCACTGCCCGCTTTCCCACACCGCGCTGGCGAGGAAGAAGAGCGGCAGGCTGAGCACGAACTGCCAGACCAGCAGCCGCGGGGCCGGGATCCGGCGGGTGAGGAGCTTCAGGTACACCAGCCGCCCGCCGAGCATGACCGCGCTGCTCAAGACCACCGCATCGCCCAGCAGCCCGCCGCCCGGCTGGTGGAACCCCTCGGCAAAGGTGACGACGATCCCCGCGAACGCGGTGGCCAGGCCGGCCAGCTTGCGCCGCGTCAGCCGGTCGCCCGGCACGAAGAAGCTGGCGCAGAGCCCGATGAAGAGCGGATGCGCCGCCAGGAAAACCGTCCCGCGCACCGCGCTGGTCAGTTTCTGCCCCAGGTTGAGCGCCGCGATCTGCACGGTGAAGGCGAGCGCCAGCAGGATCAGCCCGCCCCATTCGCCGCGCCGCGGGACGAGCGAGACGCGCTTGTGGAAGGCCCACCCGGCGACGAAGACGAGCCCCAGGCTGAACCGGATCCCGGCGGCGGCGAGCGGTGGGATGGCCTTCGTGCCGGCCGGGCCCACAGCCACCTTGATGGCCAGGTTGTTGGCGCCCCACAGCGCGAACACGAGCAGGCCCAGGGCGATCGCGGCCGGGGTCATGGGCCGGTTGAGATGCTCGTCCCGGGGGGTCTCGCTCACCGCCGCCGCGCCGCTTCCAGCTCGTCGAAGAGCCGCTGATAGCTCGCGTGCCGCGACGGCGCGATCCGGCCGGCTGCCACCCCACGGCTCACGGCGCAGTCCGGCTCGGACCGGTGGGTGCAGTTCGCGAAGCGGCAGGTGCCGAACAAGGCGTCCAGCTCGGGGAAGAGGTGCTGCAGCGCCATTGGCTCGAGGTCGGTCTCAACCAGGCCGAGCGTCTTGATCCCTGGTGTGTCGGCCACCCAGCCGCCGCAGTCGAGCCGGAGCAGGCGCGAGCCGGTGGTGGTGTGTCGGCCCTTGCCCATCGCCATCACCTGCCCGATGCGCAGCCGGTAGCTGGGGTCGATGGCATTGAGCAGCGACGACTTGCCCGCGCCCGACGGCCCCACCACCGCGGAGATGCAGCCGGCCAGCGCGGCGGCGAAGGACTCGATCCCCAGGCCGGCCGTGACGCTGGTGCGGAGGATGCGGTAGCCCAGCGCCGGGTAGACCGCTTCCACCTCGGCCTGGACGGTGCCGTCGTCGAGGTCGGACTTGTTGAGCACCACCAGCGGCTCCACCTCGGCGGCCGCGGCGATGGTGAGATAGCGGTCGAGCGTGTGGAGGGTGAACTCGGGCATGCGTGCGGAGAGCACGATCACGAGCTGGTCGATGTTGGCGGCGATCAGAGTGGGCGCCTTCTCGCCTCGCCCGCGGCCGACCTGTGAGCGGCGCGGGAGGCGCGCCTCGATGGCGCCGCGGCCCGGCTCGGAGCCCGGCCGGACCACCACCCGATCACCCACGACGAGCCGGCCGAGCGGGTCGAAGTCGTCGCGCACGCTGTCGCGGAGGCGGCAGCGCAGGCGCTGCCCGTCCAGCTCCACCTCCCACGTGCCGCCGCGCCCGCTGGCCACCAACAGCCCGGCCGCGCAGCCGAAGGGCAGCGCGGGATCGGTGTCGGCAATCCCAGTGGCGGGGTTCACAAGGCCCCGATGGTAGTGATCGAGAGCCGGCCTTGTCAACCCGAGAGCGCGTGGCCACCAGGGCTGGGTCAAAGTCGGGGCCATCGGGTCTAACTCCTCAAGTAGTTGAGAACGAGGAGATCGACCCGATGGGCGGAAGCGATTGTAGCACGTTGATGGACTGGTTGCGGACGCTGCCGGACCCGCGCTGCCGGCGGG